>JAYTON010000080.1:0-5227 GCA_043747725.1 Saprospiraceae bacterium | reverse complement strand
GCAAAAGATGCTTCTAAAATAATACAACCCGTTACTTTTCACAGCTTGAGGCATAGTTATGCCACGCATTTGCACGAGGCAGGCACGGACATCAAACTTATCCAAGAGTTACTGGGGCATAATGATTTAAAAACAACGCTGCGATATACCCATGTGAGTAATCTAACACTTGAAAAAATCAAAAGCCCATTTGATAACTTGAACTTAAAAAAAAATGATTAATTTTGTCGTAGTTTTTGTATTGTTTTATCAAAAAATTAAAAACAATACAAAAACTACGACAAAACTTTCACATATTAACGCGTTGAACAAAACCTACGGTATTACCTCCGTACCATTCTGTCACTAAATCGTCATAACTAACTGATAATGAGTTGTTTATAATAAATAATTATTGCTATTTTGTGGTATTAATCATAAAAAAAATAGCGATGAAAGAACAACTAAAGAAAGAGTTTAAGACGTTTTTGGAGATGCGCAATTACGCACCCACGACGATAAAAACCTACCTAAACGTGTATAATCTGTATTGGCGATTTTGTGAGGCTCAAGTCCTCATTAATCCCGATTTTTGTAAAGACAAAGCGCCCATATTTTGGTTTAAATACGTAGTTGGAGAGTATGGAGCAGGTACGTTTTATAACCAAAGTTACTCCTCGCTTAAGCTGCTATATACCTATATCCTTAAAAGAGATTGGTTGGTGTATGGTATATTACGCCCCCGTCGGGTGCTGTATTATCCCGAATTGATGTCAAAGGCAGATGTGGACAGACTATTGATGCACACTTTCAATTTGAAACATAAAATGATATTTCTGTCTTTGTATGCCACAGGGCTTCGGATTAATGAGTTATCACAACTCAAATTGGAAGATATTAATCCTCAGACGATGAGCCTACGGGTTCGGTCAGGCAAAGGGCGTAAAGACCGTTTTATACCCATTAAACAACCTTTTTTAGACTTTATAGAACAATATAGACGGCTCTATGAGCCGGTGAATTATCTTTTCAATGGCGAAAAGAAGGGCGAAGTACTCACCACTCGGGCGATGCAAAGTGCCTTTCAATCGGCAAAAAAGCGGGCGAAACTGAATCCTAAAATTACGCCTCACACGCTTCGCCATGCCTTTGCGACCCATCATTTGGACGAAGGAACGCATTTGCCTGCCCTTAAATCTATGCTCGGACATACTAATATTAAGACCACCTCTCGTTATCTACACATGACTGTTGAATCCTTACATCAATTCAATAATCCATCTGATTCATTATGCACAAAACATATTCTATTGGGGAAATAATGCGCACTTGGGGTGATGAATTTATCGAAAAATATAAGCCTCATCCCACGGTACAAAAGGCCATTTTTGACATCGGGCGATGCCGCACTCCTCGTCTGGGCGGCAGACAAATTGTCTGCAATGATTGTGGTTATTCTTTTGAGCTTTTCAACTCCTGCGGCAATCGGAATTGTCCTATCTGCCAATCCATCAAAAAGGAATTGTGGATTGATAAAACGGGAGCAACTTTGTTACCTGTGGCGCATTGTCACGTGGTATTTACGTTGCCTCATCAGCTCAACCCCTTGTTTTTCAACAATATGAAAGCACTCTATGGCATCTTGTTTTCGGCTGCTAATAATGCCATTCAACAGCTTTGCAACGACCCTAAATGGTTAGGTGCCAAACCCGGGATGTTGTCTGTTTTGCACACTTGAGGGTCAAATATGTCCTTTCACCCGCATCTACATTGTATCCTTTCGGCAGGTGGTTGGCATGACACAAAGCAGACTTGGATTAAGGCTAAAAAACTCAATTCGGGCTTTTTTATCCCGCAAAAAGTCTTGGCTGCGTGTTTTAAAAAACACTTCCTTATTGCATTCTCTCAACTTTGGGAACAGGATAAACTCTTATTGCCCAAAGACTTGATACAACTCAATAACCCCGATGAATTTAGGCAGTTTTACCATCAAATCGCTTTCAAAAAAAACTGGATAGTTAAAATCATGCCCCCTTTAGATAATCCTAAACGGGTGATTGACTATCTGGGACGCTATGTCTACCGCATTGCTATCACCGATAGTCGTATCAAAGAAGTTAAAATTAAAGAGCGACAAGTCGTGTTTGAGTATAAAGATTATGCCGCTCAAACTGACACCAGCCAACTACCGCCACTGAAAACCTTAACACTTGATGCCATTGAATTTATTCGCCGTTTTGCCCAACACGTACTGCCTAAAGGCTTTCAAAAGACCCGCTATTTTGGCATTTATGCCACTGCTTATCGCAACAAATTATTGCCCCAAATTCGGCAATCTTTGGGGCAGTCCAACTGGCAAACAGCACTCCGTTCTGTCTGTCAAATCATCATCGCTGCAACAGGACAAAATCCAGATGTTTGTCCGTGCTGTGCCGCAACCAACCTTGTTACTAATACTATTTTACCTCAAAAACCTTTGATAAATAATGTGATAAACAAAGTGATAAATAAAGCATCTATCAATCCAATAATCGTATTATCTCGACCGCCACCGCACATTCCTTAACATACCATTCAGTTAATGGATATCGGTTACTGTCGGTATTGAATTTGTATTGTCTAAACCTGAAATAATCGATACTTTTTTAGCGCACATATCTGATTATCCCTATATTTGCTAATCGGACGGGTATTATTTTGACAGACTTGGTGGAAGGTTAATTAAGTTATTGCGGTTTTTATCATTTCTTAACCCACGCTCCATTTTAGCTTTTCGCATTAAATACCGGTTTCGTTCAACTCAAAACCTCCGCAATCCCCCCCCTCAGTACTCGGGGTGGTTTTAACCCTTGTGATGGGGGGATTGCGGAGGTTTTCCTTAAAGTTCGATGAAATTAAAAATAAAAAAATAAAAAAATTATGAAAAAGACTCAATTCTATTTTACGTTTTTGTTGATTACAGTATTTCTGATGAGGGATTAAACCCTTATATCTACGAGTCAGAAGATTATAAAGAATATTTCAATAATTGTGGTGAATCAAAAGATTGGCAATATCCTTTAAAAGATATTGCTATTACTCATAAAGTTGGAAAAGAATATTTACAAGACCATTTCAGTTTTTCAAGAACAGCAAAAGGATATAAATTGATTAGTATAACTATAAGAAATGTAAAGTTAAGAAATAAAGACTAATTTTTTGAAGGTAACTGACTGACTGAGGTGAATTTTAGCGTGAATCCAGCAGGCACGTTTTTGTTTTAAATTTTAAACACGAACCTGTCTGCCGACAGGCAGATTACTCTAATTTTTACACGAATTAAGCCAATTTACGTGTTGACAATTTCAGATTATAACTTGGTTCTAGTTTTGAACTTGAACCAAGTTGTGTCGCCTATTTATCCCAACAAAAACGCCATCGTATCCACCCCATCCGCATAATCATTGATGCTCGGTTTTTGGGCTTCGCCGAATTTAAAACTCGGTAAACCTTCAACGGGTGTATTGGAAACGACACATTGAATATCGTCTTTTCGACCATTCAGTTCCAATTGCAGCATTTCAAAATCATCGTAATATTCGTAGTGTAACAAAGCGATTGGTGAAGCAATTTCAGGGATTTCAATCATCAAAATGCAGCCATTTCCTTGATATTTGACTTTATTGAGGATTAAAAGCGTGAATTGATAGTCAAAATTATTCTTATATTTATCGTGTAAAACGATTTCACGATACTCGTGCAAAGCCTCTAAAAGCGGATTAAATTCATAATTTCGAGGCAGATATATTTTAGAAACATTCCGACAACCCAAGCCGAAATAAGTGAACACATCTTCACCCAATTTCATTAATTCATCAGCCGTTTCATTGCCTTGTAAGACTGCAACTGCATTCCTGTTTTTACGAATAATATGCGGATATTTTCCAAAATAGGCTTCAAAATAACGTGCTGAATTATTACTTCCAGTGGCAATAACGGTATCAAAATCCTTCATAATGCCTTGAACCAGTTCAAAATATTCTTTAACCAAAGGATTAATCTCAGTCAGATTTTGAATAATAAAAGGTATTAAAAAGGGGTCTTTGTCGGATGCTTTTATCTTCGCTTTATGTCCCGCCACAAATACACATAAAATATCGTGGAAGCCCACCAAAGGAATATTTCCCGCCAAAACAAGACAAACGGATTTCATATGGATGGGTTCGTCGGGAATATTATACGAGGCAATCCAACTTTCTAAAATATCTCTTTTTAAAAAGTTATGAGCTATGGCTTCAATCGCTTTCCACTGATTTTCAACAGTAAACCATGAATTGTTGTGGTACGTGCGATTGACCACGGCTTGCAATCGCTCATTCTCAGGTGTCAACTCTTTTCCTAATTGAATAAGGGACTCAATGCGCTCTTTTAATATCATAAAGCATTTTTTTTATGGCTTCCACCCCTAATTTGTTCATTGTAGCAATGTTTTGAGCGGGTATATCCCCTACTTCTGGAAAAGCCTCAATGGCTCTTTCCACGCTATCTTCTCTTAAAAGGTGCAATATAGGATATGGCGAGCGATTCGTATAATTTTCGGCATCCGATGGCAATGTTTCATCAAATTGATAATCGGGATGAAAAGAGGCTACTTGAAAAACGCCTTCAAATTTTATCTCCTCAATGACGTATTCAGCCACTTCCAAATAATCCAAATACTCTTCAAAATCGGTTAAAGCATCTTGCAAAATGATTAAAATTGTCTCGCATACTGAGGGGGTATTGTTATCGAGATATTCAAGTTCAGTTACCAAAGTTTCAGTCAATAATTCGGTATCATCACCTTCAAAAACCACAAATTTAATCTTATCATTGCGGTAAGGGTGCCTTGCAAAAGGGCATAAATTCAAGCCCAATACAAACACCTCCAGCCATTCTTTTGTCTCTTTCAAGACTATTTCTTTTCTATTCATGCCGCAAAGGTAAATATTTAGTTTTTTCAGAAAAGAAAATAGATACATATTCTTTTCTCCAACGCTTCTAATTATCTTTTTTTACACTTAAAAATGTAATTTTGCTTTTTAAATACGTTTAGTGAGTAAGTACAGGATTTTATTGTAAAAGATTAAAACAAGTTTTGAAAGGGGCATCGCCCCGACAGTTCGGTAGCAATCTTAGATATTTCCATTTAAATCGCGGCATCGCCGCAAAAGGATTGATTCTTTTGCGGCGATGCCGCGATAAATTCTCAAAATTGTGGGTTTAGCTA
>JAYTON010000079.1:0-4997 GCA_043747725.1 Saprospiraceae bacterium | reverse complement strand
TGGCTTTAAAGTGGAATTTAATGGACAAATTATCAATATAAAATAAAAGCAAAAAAAGACGCAAAGTATTCACGAATGAAACTTTGCGCCCCCTAACTCTATGAGAAAAATTAACCAATTAATATTTTACATTTTAGGCAAAACCACTGCGTCTAATACATGGATAACACCATTTTTTTGATAGACATCGTAAGTGGTAATATTGGCTGTGCTGCCGTTTTCATCAGTCAGAGTGATATTGTGCATACCATTCATTTGAGCTGTTAACGTACCGCCACTGACGGTTTTAAGTGCCGCTTTTCCTTTTCCTGCTACAATTTTAGCTGCAAGAGCATTAAAATCGAGTTTGCCAGCGACTACGTGGTAAGTCAATACTTTCGTAAGAGTCGCTTTATTTTCAGGTTTCAATAGTGTTTCCACTGTTCCGGCAGGTAAGTTTTCAAAGGCATCATTGACAGGGGCGAACACTGTGAATGGACCTACGCCTTGTAATGTAGCTACCAAATCAGCTGCTTTAACAGCGGCTACCAAAGTGGTATGCGATTTAGAATTAACGGCATTTTCGATGATATTTTTCATCGGATACATCGCTTCGCCACCGACTTGAACTGTCTTTTCGCCTTTAGCTGAAACAGTTTGAGCAAAAGAATTTGAAGCTGCAAAGATAATGACTGCACCCAAAACAATGGGTAGTGATTGACGGATATTCATGCTTTTTTAATAATTTAGAATTTTTTTAATAAAATAAGTTTTAATTTGAACGTTCACCATCATTTACGCAAGTAGTTAGATAGACGGTTTTATGAGATTCATTTTTTTTTAAATAAAGTTGAAACATCAAGATACCCCTCAGTATAAGGTATAAAAAAGGCTGTCTCAAACGTTATCGAGACAGCCCTTAGTAACTTGTTTTAAAATAATAGGGCATTTAGCCTTTCTTTTCTTCTTTCTTCATTTCCTTTTTCATGTCAGTGCCATCCATTTTTTTAGTCGATTTTTTCATCATTTTAGGATGATCCATCGCTACCATTTCAGTGCCACACACAGGACATTTGCCGCCTGTATCAGATAGTGCATCTCCTTTTGGGCATTTGAAATGCATTTTAGGATTTAACATCGCTTCGCTGTTTGAAGTTTTGGCTTTATGCGCTTTATGAGTACCCATTTTAGGTTTCATAGTTGATTTGGCACTATCTACTTCGCTTGTAGTTGGTGATTTAGTCATTTTCATTTTAGTAGATGACTTAGCCATTTTCATTTTGGCGCTGTCCAATGCAACCGAACTTGGTTTAGCCATTTTCATTTTTTCAGGAGGCTTAACCATTTCCATTTTGGCTTTATCAGCCGTTTTTGCCGTTTCAACTTTGGTTTTTTCAACGGGTTTAGCCGGTTGATTTTGAGCAGTAGAGATGGCAGCGGTGAAGGCAATAAACATCAGAGTTATTAGAATATTTTTCATTGGGTAAAAATTTTATGATTAAAAAAAAGTTAGAAATTAATTTACAATACTATACAAATTTACTTAAAATTAAGCATCGCTGGTATTTTTTTTCTATTATTACAGGCAGATTTATTGAAATTTATAACCCCAATATGCGTTTTACTGAGGGGGTGCATTGTGCTGCATTTTTAAACGTTATCAACGAATTAATATGAAAAAACAATTACTCATAATTTCAATCTTCTACATCTCACAATCCAATGCCCAAATTATCAACATTGATAAAGTGGATACAAGTGAATATACTCATAAAACCGTCGTGGCGGGTAATATTTCACTCGGACTTGAAGGCGATAAGCAGCAGCAATTGCTTTTAGATGCCACCAATACGGCTGATATGCAATGGCAGCATTTTAAAGAGTTGTTTATCTTATCAGGTAGCTATCGATTCACGTATAATGGTCCTCAAGACATACTAAATGCGGGATATGTACATTTGAGATGGCGACATGCCTATAAAAATACACTCCATCCTGAGGTGTATACTCAATATCAATGGGATAATAAACGTGGTATTCTCTATCGTTTTGTGTCAGGAGCTAATCTGAGGTATAATTATTGGCACCAAAAAATGTGGGAAATCAGTATTGCTACAGGCTTGATGTATGAAGAAGAAAGGTGGAGTTTTGCAGGCGTTGATACCTTGAATATTCCACCTGATGCAGCCAATATCCAAAGCAATCATCTCAAATCAAGTAATTATTTTCGTTGGGAAGGTAAAACGAGTGAGAAAAGCACTGTTTCGCTAGTCGTTTTTTATCAAGCACCATTTTCTGATTTTTTTCATGCCTACCGTATTGCATCAAATATCCGATTTGCAGTAGATGTTTCCAAGCATTTTGCTTTTGGTTTGGCGTTTAATAGTTTATACGATTCTAAGCCAATCGTGCCTATTAATCATTTTTATTATAGTTTTTCAAACAATTTGGCTTATCAATTTTAATACCCCTCAGTATTTTTGGAATTAATACTGAATCATTTTTAACTTTGAAATTATTTTGAATTAAATTTTAAAACCGCCTGTTATGATAAGAGAAAAACAAAACTCGAAAAGATGGCTTCCTGTAGCTTTATTAGCTTTGATAAGCCTTGTTTTCAGTTGTAAAAAAACTGAAACTGCCGATCCTCGCCCTACTACTTACACGTCGGATGCGGCTGTAAAATGGAGTGACATGACTTTGTATGTGATGATACATACTACCAGTAACACGCCGACTTATAGCTCGCGATCATTGGCTTATTTGGGTTTGACGATGTATGAATCTGTTCAAGCTGCATCTGCAACCAATAAATCAATGGCAGGTCAGTTAACTGATTTAGCGACTTTGCCGACTGTTGAACAAGGTAAACGCTACAATTGGGCTATTTCACTGAACGCAGGGCAAGCGTTGATGATGAAAAATTTATATCCTCATGCTTCTGATGTGACTAAACTTAAAATTGACTCTTTAGCGAAAGCTATTTTAGCAGAGCAATCAACGCTTGAATCGCCAGAAGATGTTGACCGCTCGGTTAAATTTGGGGAAAGTATAGCCACTGCTTTGTACGAATGGTCAAAGACGGATGGCGGGCATCAAGGATATAGTCGTAATTTCCCGGTAATTATTATCCCAACAACGCCTGGTAGTTGGAGACCACCAACTTCAGGACAATCTACTGCGCAAACGCCTCTTCATCCATTTTGGGGTGATAATAGGTCGTTTTTAAAAACGGATGCTACTTTAGCGATTCCGGCAATTATTCCTTATTCAACCGACCATGCGTCGCCTTATTATGCTCAGTTTATTGAAGTGTATAATAAAAACAAAATTTTGACGCAAGAAGAAAAGGAAATATCTGCTTGGTGGGGCGATGACCCTTCCGAAACCTTTGCGCCTCCGGGACATTCCTACAATTTGGCTACTATTGCTATTAAAGTAGCTAAACCTGACTTGATAAAATCTGCTGAAACGTATGCCCGAGTCGGTATTGCGACAGCAGATGCTTTTATCAATTGTTGGAAATGTAAATACAAATACTTTGCAGAGCGTCCTGCTACTTATGTGAATAATAATATTGATCCAACTTGGGTACAGTTTTGGCCCGAGCCACCTTTCCCTGCTTTTACATCAGGTCATGCTACACAAAGCATGGCAGCCGCTATTGTTTTGACTGATTTATACGGTGCATCTTTTAAGTTCACTGACAATTCTCACGAAGGACGTCCGATTAATGCCCTCAGAAATGTGGAGTATAAAAATCGTTCTTTCAATAATTTTATTGCATCGGCAGAAGAATCTGCTCTATCACGCTTTTTAGGTGGTATTCACACACGCCAAGATAATGAAACGGGATTGGCAGAAGGCAGAAAAATTGGTACGAATATTAATCTTTTGCTTTGGCATAAATAATTAGGAATTTGAAATATAGGAGTTAGGAATTAGAAATAAGAATGTTTAAAACGCCTTATCGGATGAGTTGGATAAGGCGTTTTTCTTTAAAAATACTGAGGGGGGTCTTTCTTTTGTTAAATATTCTTTTTATCTTTACTATTATTAAAAAATTATTTTAACCTCCTAAAAATTCAAATGATATGATACCCTTCTTTAGCTTTACAGGCTTTGTCGGTAATGACCCTTTAGACAAAGCGGTTGGTTTGAAAAAATTTCTATTCCTATCAGGCGTTAATCTCGTTTTTACTTTTATCATTTTTTTTCTGCTAAAAGCATTGAATATCCTTGAATTCAAAGGGTTTACTTTATTCAGTCATAATTTTTCACCATTTTACACCCAAATAGTTGAAGCATTCATCAATTGCTTAGTATTTTCAACATTGTTGGTGGCGATGCGTAAATCAAGTTCAATTGTCCATTTTTTGATTGTACTGATACCTTATTTTTTATTAGATGTCTATTATGAAACTCATCACCGCCATACTTCTAATGATATTTCTCTTTGGAATTACGACCCCAATTTTTTATTCAATCTGCAATTTTCTTTAAAATCATTCCTCGTCATGGCTTTTGATGCGGTGTTATTGGGCATCATTGGTTTGTATGTGGCGCGTTTATTAGCGTCTGTTTTTTATAAAAATGTGCCTTATCCCATTAAACCTACGAAAGAGCAATACGATAATTTGTTCACTGCCAGTCGTTCGAGCGATGATGCGGAGAATCCGCATCGGGATTGGATGTTTTGGGTTTTGAGGATACTTGGTTTATTTTATTGTGCATATTTAATGGTGCTGGTAGGAGGTGGTTTCGCTGATATTTTGATTCCAAAAGCAGGTAGAGAATTAGTGATCATGACCTATCAAAATCCTGCTTTAGCGATTAATACTTATGTCAAAATATTGGTGATGATTACGCTCGCTTTTTTGGGTGCATTCAATCGGCAATTGCGTTGGTATGCTTGTTTATGTTTAGCAGTCGGGCATGGTGTTTCCACCGTTTACTCCATTGGTTTTTATTTGTTAAAACCTTTTGAAGTGAATAATGTAGATTTTCTTTTGACCTCC
>JAYTON010000078.1:0-6057 GCA_043747725.1 Saprospiraceae bacterium | reverse complement strand
AAACAAGGGTGCATCACCTTGGCACACATCCGTCGCACTTGCCTATTTTTACCTTCTATCAAAGTAATTTCTACCCAACTCATGGGTTTGTTGGCAGCTGTTTTTGCTGCGGGAATGCGTTCCCAAAGAGGTTGATTTTGGAAATATACTGAGGGGTCAGTCACAGCTTGAGCTTTGCAAGGTAAGGTATGATATATTTTCTTTTCAATTTTAATATCCACGCCTTCTCTTAATTCATTCAGGGCTTTTTCAGAAATAATGCCTTCTATTTGAGCGAGATAGGTGCGCTCATGTGCAAATTGAGGGTTTAAAAGGCGATGATTGAGCGAACGGTCGCTGGTTAAAAGCAACAATCCCTCGCTGTCCAAATCTAAGCGACCAATAGGATAGGCATCCTTCGGAAACTCAAAGTTTAAATCTGCTAAAGTCTTTTGCCCCTCAGCATCGGGCGTAAATTGGCAAAGTAAATCATAAGTTTTATTGGCAATAAAATATCGAAACATTTTTTAGACATTGAATAAGAAATGCATCACATCACCGTCTTTAACGGGATATTCTTTACCCTCCAAACGCAATTTACCCACTTCGCGCGCTTGTTTTTCACCCCCTAAAGTGACATAATCGTCGTAACCGATGACTTCTGCACGAATAAAACCACGTTCAAAATCGGAGTGAATCACGCCAGCCGCTTGTGGTGCTACCCAACCTTTTCCTATCGTCCACGCGCGGACTTCTTGTACACCTGCGGTAAAATAGGTTATCAAATTGAGCAATTTATAGCAGCCGCGAATGACTTTATCAACGCCCGCTTCATCCAAACCCATCATTTCAATATATTCATCACGCTCTTCTTTGGTTTCTAATTCGGATATTTCGGCTTCAATTTGAGCGCAAATCAAGATGATTTCAGCATTTTCATTGGCTGTTGCTTTTTTCACAGCTTCGGTATGAGCATTGCCCGTTTTCACAGACGCTTCATCTACGTTGCAGACGTATAAAATCGGTTTGGCTGTCAAAAGCATCATTTCATCTAAAACGGCTTGGTCTTCGGCATTATCGAATTTCATGCTGCGCGCCGGATTACCATTTTCAAGATAATCGAAAATGCTTTGAGCCAATTCAACTATTTTAACAGCATTTTTATCGCCGCCCTTGGTGGTCTTTTTATATTTGTCAATGCGCTTCTCAATAGTTTCTAAGTCCTTGAGAATCAATTCGTTATCTATGATAATTTTATCTCTTGTCGGGTCAACTGAGCCTTCTACATGCACAATATTATCGTCATCAAAACAACGAATGACATAGACGATGGCATTCACTTCCCGTATGGTTGCGAGGAATTGGTTGCCCAATCCTTCGCCTTTACTCGCGCCTTTTATCAAACCTGCGATGTCCACAATTTCAACAGAAGTCGGAAGAATGCGTTTTGGGTTGACGATTTCAGCGAGTTTATCCAAGCGGAAATCAGGGACAGTGATGATGCCAATATTGGGGTCTTTGGTCGCGAAAGGATAATTGGCAGCCAGTGCTTTTGCCGATGTTAAAGCGTTGAAAAGAGTAGATTTACCGACGTTAGGCAAGCCAACGATGCCACATTTTAAAGCCATTTGTTATATGATGAATGTGATGATGAACGATTAATTTTTAGCGGCGCAAAATTACTATTTTTTAACGGTATTTGAGCCACGAATTTTATGAATTTACGAATTTTACCAATCTACGTGTTGAAAATAGCTTTATTTATCGAATTTTAAAACAGTAGAAATAGAATCCCTTTCTCTATATTTCAAAAACTTTAAAACTTGATTTTCTCGATGGCTATACTTATCAGATCCTACTCGACAATAATCAACCAATCCAAAAGCGGATGCGAGTGGCACATCTCCTGCAAATATCATTTTATTACCGACGATTTGACTCAGGAATGCCAGCGCATCATGCATGATTTGACCGCGTGTTTTGTTCGGTCGTGGTAGAATGCAAACAGCATAGAGCAAATCGAGTTGCACCATATCGTAACCCCATTTATCCAGAATCGTGTGAAAAACGCCCGTTAAATATTCCTGCACATCTTTATTGTAAAAATCTAAGGCATATAAATAGGGCTGCGACCAACCTAAAGTTTGAGGCGCAAAGCCGACTTTTAAAGGCTTATCATTGGGTGAGCATAAGATCCAATCGGGTTTGGTTTTAAATATTTGAGATTGGGCTTCAACGACGAATGGCGTGAGGCATAAAGCCGCTTTAAGTCCTTGATTATGAATGAGTTGTGCCATTTTAAACATACCATTGGGAAAGGTATTTTTTATGGAAACCCAATCACCGATGCGTGTTGTCCAACCTTGAGGAATGGTATAAAATTCAATTTCAGTTTTATTTTCTGCTATTAATTTAAGGTTTTCAAGGGCATTATTTTCAGTAATATTTTTAGTGATTCTATCAATATTTGTCAAATTTTTAAGCGGCAAATTTTGGGGCTTTTTTATATTTTGTAAGCTAAAAAATATGTCAAATACTGAGGGGTATGTACCCTTCGTCAAAACGACATCAATGGCAGGGTAAGAGTGAGTTAATTGAAGATTTTCAACATCTTTTTTTATCGTAACAGTTTGATTATCAGCATTATAGAGGAGGCAAGTGAAACCTGTGTTTTCATTTAAAGAACCGATGAAATCTATTTCTTGTGAATTGTTATTTTGAATATAACCGTAAGACCAAGTGTGTAAAATGCCTTTTTTTCGAGGGATAAAAATAAAATGATAATCACCTGAATTACCTAAAAATGGTTTGGCGATGGCTCTTAAATGGTCAGGTATTTCATCAAAATTGTAGAAACGGCTTTCGGAAGAAGAGAGAAAACCATTGCAATAAATCCGGCTTTGGGTTTTATCTAAATGTGTATCTAATTGAATCTCAATGCTTTTCAAAAGAATATCTTGTTTAGGATGAACATCCAATTTGAGGCGTTTAAACTGAGGGGTTGTTTCTAAAGTGAATATGACATAAAGCTCATCCACGATAGTTGATTTATTGAGATGTGCTTCGAGCGTTTTGTTGTTGAATCGGATGATGGCTTTCATGGATAGAAGGTCTTGATTTATGGTAGTGTCAACGTTGCGAGGGTTTCAAACCCTCGCAACGTTGACACTACAAACGTGTGAGTCCGCTGGACTCTTGCTCAATTTTACTGAGGGGTCAAACCTGCGTTCCAATTTTATGCCCTTTATAACCAAACCAAAGGATGTAAGTGTAGCAAACGGACATAATCAGAAGGAATGCTGAACGGAAATCCAAACCTAAACCCGATTTTTCATAAAGCCAACCATAAAAAGGTGGAATCAAAGCACCACCGACTATGCCCATCACCAATAATGCCGAACCGACGTTCGTAAAACGTCCTAAATCTTTGATGCCTAATGGAAAAATGGCGGGCCACATCACTGCGTTTGCAAATCCTAAAGCTGCCAAACAAGCGACAGCGGCTTTGTCGCCGACGAAATATGAAGCAAAAGTCAAGACAATGCCCAATATCGCAGACGCATACAACCACGTCTCTTGTTTGACATATTTAGGTATTAAAAAAATGCTGACAAAATAACCGAGCAGTAAACCGACTAAACCAAAAGAGGTGAAAAACTTAGCATCATCGCCTGAAAAACCTAAGTTTTTACCATAAATCGTAATTAAATCCCCCGCCATGACTTCTGCACCGACATAAAAGAAAATAGCTAAAGCACCTAACCAGACGTGAGTGAATTGAAATATACTCGTTTTATTACGTGACAAAGCGGTGTCGCCTGTTTCGTCTTCGCCTTCTTGTTCTTTAATATCTGGTAGCGATGAGCGTTTAATTACCAAAGCCACGATGAGTAAAACGACCGCCAAAGCAACATAAGGCGTCACTACGCGGCTCGCCAAATCATGCAATAATTGCGATTTTACTGAGGGATCTGTTGCGGCTGCAATTTGTTGATCAATGACATCGGCATTTTTTAAAAGCATTGAACCAAATAAAAGATTGGCGAAAACACCTGCTACTTTGTTGCAAATACCCATGATACTGATGCGTTTTGCCGCTGATTCGATGGGGCCCAATACGCTCACATATGGATTGGAAGCGGTTTGTAACAAAGCCAATCCCATTCCGAGGATAAACAAACCCGTCAAAAACATAGCAAAACTCCTTGCTTCTGCTGCCGGAATAAATACTAATGCACCTACCGCCATAATGGACAAACCGACTGACATGCCGTTTTTAGTGCCTAACTTTTGTAATATCCAAGACGAGGGCAAAGGCAGGAAAAAATAAGCGGCAAAGAATGCCGTTGCGACATAGTAAGACTGTTGGTCGGAAAGCTCACAAGATTTTTTAAGAAATGGAATCAGGATACTGTTGAGCCAAGTGACAAAGCCAAAAGTAGCAAATAGCAAACCGATGATGACTAATTGGTAAACATACTTGTTGGAAGTTGATTTGGTGGTGTCCATAATTTGATTTTAGATGATGAAAGGAAGTTGATTTTTCGATTTATAAAATTAATTTTTTATCGTAATTAAAGTAATATTCTTCTCCTAAGCTGACTAATATAAACCCGGCGTTGTTCTTTTCACAGGCTTTATTGATTAAATCGGTAGCAATTTTGATGTTTTCGATGTCCAAATTGCTGAATAGTTCATCTAAAAGGAGCGTTTCAAAAGGTTGACACAAAGCGCGTATGATGGCTACTCTTTGTCTTTGACCGTATGATAGCGTTTCACATTTTTGATTTAAAATAGAGGCGATTCCTAACTGTTCACACATCATTTCTATGACAGTTACTGAGGGAGTGTCGGTTAAGTCTTTTTTAATGAAAATATTTTCCCTTGTCGTCAAATGTAAGAAAAGTCTTAAATCTTGAAAGACAATTGCACTTTTTTTTTGTCGAATAGTTGCCCAATCATCATGAATGAAGGTTTTGATATTTTTATTGTCTAACAAAATATCGCCTTCATAATCCGACCGCAAGCCATACATCAAGTGCAACATCGTTGATTTGCCCTTGCCCGAAGGGGCTATCACGAGGTATTTTTTACCTTTTTCAAATTCCACATGCGTATTAAATATGTCGGAGGTAGGACTGATACCGTTTTCAATTAAGGGAAAAGGCTTGACGTTTTTAAAGGTAATCATAGGTGTATTTTGATTTTAAATTTAGACAAATATAGAGAAAGTCTTTTACCGCAGAGTTTTTTTTAAACAAAGGTTTTTTAAACACATAGGGCACATAAGAACACATAGTTTTTTCTATGTGAACTCATGTGCCCTATGTGTAAAAATAAAAAAATATGTGGTTAAATCACCTCTTTAGTTTTCACTTTTTCCTCGCCGCTCTCTTTCATGCGTTTATCCTCTTCCGCTTTATTTTTAAGATACCAACGATTAGCCGCGTTCATCAATGATTTCAAGCTATTTTCGTTTTGATCACGCATTTTGAGGGTGCTTTCGCCTGATTTACCATTGATTGTCATTTTCATCTCAGTCATTTCAGGGTCTTTCATCCCCTCAGTATTGGCGAATATTTTTTCAAAATTAGCGTAGATGCCGAAGATGTTTTTATTCAAAACATCTTTCACATCTGAATTCACAGAGCCTTTAGTATCTAAACTGCTGACAGTCGCATTGTCACCGAGAAACAAAACATCGTCTTTGAGCATCACTTTGCTGTCATTGACATAACCTTTCGATAGGGATTCAGCCATGCCTGCAAAATGGAAAGTGTTCTCATTTTCTTTAATCAAAACTTCTTCTTTGACCAATACATCCATGAGTTTTTGAATGGCGGGTTTATCACCGACTTTAAAACCCATCATACCTGACCATTTATCGTCTTTACCGTTATTGGGTGAAGCGGCGATAACTATATCACCATCGAGAGCTTTGCAAAGGTCGTCGATAGAAAAATTATAAGAGCCTTCTCCCATTTTTGTCATCATTCTGAATTGCGGATTGGCGTTGATAATTTCTTTCAAACCTTTCATATCTAAGCCCATAGTCATAGCAAAACCGAGATTTTGACC
>JAYTON010000077.1:0-5602 GCA_043747725.1 Saprospiraceae bacterium | reverse complement strand
TCACATAGAACACATAGTTTTTCTATGTGCCCTATCTGAACTATGTGTAAATAAAAAAATGTGTATCAAAATAACTTATGCTTAACTCTGATTTAATCTACACTTAACATACTACCCTGATATTTGTTCCATATTAAAATTACAATACTAAAAAGGATTTCGGCGAATGGCGATGAAAAGGGCTTCTAAGAAGCAAGTGTCATCATTCAGCCGATTTTTTTTTGTCAATTTTTATTGATAAAAAATGCGTAAATTTCTGATAATCAGACCTTTACGCATACTGAATAAAAAAAAATAAAAAAAACTGTGGTCTCGACAGGAATCGAACCTGTATCTGAGGCTTCGGAAACCGCCATTCTATCCGTTGAACTACGAGACCTTTCTTTTGCGGTTGCAAAATTAAACCTTTTGGTGTAATTTGCCTACATTATTCAATAAAATTTACACACAATGGATTTAGAATCGCTCCGCAATTATTGCTTATCTAAAAAATCTGCTTCTGAGGATATGCCCTTTGGTGAAGACACATTGGTTTTTCGAGTTTTAGGTAAAATTTTCGCTTTGACAAGCCTTGATACTGAGGGATGTCGAGTTAATTTAAAATGCCATCCCGACTATGCCATTGAGTTAAGAGAAAAATTTGAGGACATTCAGCCAGGCTATCACATGAATAAAAAACATTGGAACACCGTCTATTGCGAAAATGGTTTGGATTCGGCTTTAATCAAGAACCTGATTGACCATTCCTACGATTTAATAGTTCAATCTATGACAAAAGCACAACGTGATTTGCTGTTATAAAATCTTATAAATCTAAAAGACCTTCTGGCAGTATCATTTCAATCACTTTATTTTTATCATCCACTTTTTTGATAAAGTGTTGATTAAGAGGTATTAACACTTCTTTATTTTTATAATTTAATATTGCCATCTCTTGCTGCGGATATTCGACAATGTTGTCAATGATACCCACCTTTTCACCGTCATTCACAATTGTGTAGCCTATGCAATGCTCATATGGCATCGTTTCTATTTCTATTTCACGCTCATCATCGGGTATCAAATCACTCTCGCGAAGGGACATTTCTTTGTTAGCGATTGACATTGCCGCCTCAGGCGTGTTGACGTCTTCAAATTTGGCGATGATATTGTTGCCAAACCTAATATCTTCAATAAAAAATGGGGTAGGGCGACCTTTTATATCAATCATCAGAATCTCTGCATTCATCAAATCTTCCACATAACGCTCCTCCACGTAGAGTTTTAGCTCGCCTTTCAGCCCGTGCGGTTTTTTTGTTGAACCAATTAAAATAGTTTTTTCCATGCATTAAATTTTCGCAAAGGTATTATACCCCCTCAGTATTTTAAGGCTAAAATGACTTTTTTTTTACAAATTTAATTTAATATAAGCCTTAGTTTTAAGAATAATAGATAATTTTGCCCATTATTTAAACTATTTAAAATAAATCAACTTCGCTTTAGCATGGAAAATAAAATTGAAAGATTAGAATCGAAGCATAATTTCATGTTTTGGTTTCATGTTTTTATTACTTCTTTGGCTTGGGTCGGTCCGTTCCTTTTCTCTTGGTACTTGATGCTAACAGCTTATGCCGTTATTTTATTACAATTTTTACTTTTCGATAAATGTTTATTGAATTCTAAGCATGAATTGACCGATAGCGAGGATGCTACATTCTATTCATACCTTTTTGAATCTGTTGGTATTAAAACAAATCGTCCACTCATTAAATTGATTTGTAGAAGATATTTATACTTTATTTTAGGCTTTTTGACTGTCGTTTGGCAAGTATTTATGGGTTATAAGGCTTTGCTTTTTTAAGCTTTTTATAGTTTTTTGAGGAAAATTCAAATAAATTAGTTTATATTAAACAAAATGCAGCAAGTTCAACACTTGCTGCATTTTGTTTTTGAATTAAATTACAAACTTATATCCGACGCCTCTAATGGATTGAAAATACTTAGGATTATGCGGATCTTCTTCAAAATATTTTCTAAAACTGAGTATAAAATTATCAATCGTGCGCGTGGATGGGAACACATCGTAGCCCCAAACGAATTGCAGTATTTGATTGCGCGACACCACTTCATTTTTCCTTTCCACCAACAACTTCAACAACATTGCTTCTTTTTTAGTCATCGTAAAATCCCCTTGATTGCCCTTGGCTTCAAATGTTGAAAAATTTACATCGTTACTGCCAAATTTGAAAATTTCGGACTCCTCTGCTGCTTGTTTGTTGCTGCGTTTTAATAGATTTTGTACGCGCAGCAACAATTCCTCTAAATTAAAAGGCTTGGTGAGGTAATCATCAGCCCCTTTTTTAAGTCCTGCCACACGGTCTTGTGGCGTGTCTTTAGCCGTTAGAAAAATAATCGGCACTGTTGTATTACTAAGGCGGACTTGTTCGCATATTTCAAAACCATTCATTTCCGGGAGCATGACATCAAGGATAAGCAAATCGAAATGTTGCTCTTGGAAAATATGCACGGCAGCTTTTCCATTGTCTGTTTCTACTACCTCGTAGCCTTCCAATTCAAGGTTCAATTTGACTACATTTCTGATATTTTCTTCGTCTTCGACTAATAAGATTCTCATATTTTTTATGGGTAATGGGTAATTAGTAATTTTGCATTCCTAATTATTGTGAAAAAAATTGAATTTAAGGATTGGGTAAAACGATATGGAATTTAGA
This sequence comes from Saprospiraceae bacterium, assembly GCA_043747725.1. Classification (GTDB taxonomy): domain Bacteria; phylum Bacteroidota; class Bacteroidia; order Chitinophagales; family Saprospiraceae; genus JAAFJT01. The sequence continues at coordinate 2,891 of JAYTON010000077.1, read as the reverse complement.
ACCACTTGGTTGATTATCAAAAAGCTGAATAGTGCCTTTATGGGCTTTAATAATTTGCGCAACGATATATAAACCCAAACCGGTTCCTTTTGTTTTACGCGTCTCTTCATTTCCAACGCGATAAAACTTTTCAAATACTTTTTTCTTTTCAGAAGAGGTAACGCCCAAACCGTTGTCTGAAATATCAAATATAAAATTATTATTGTCGTAATGATATTTTATATGGATAAAAGGCAGATTAGGCGAGTATTTTACGGCATTTTCGAAAAGATTAGTGAATACCGATACCAAGCCTTGTTTATCCCCCCTCAGTATCGGCACTTCATTTTTATCTAAATGAAACATCGCTTTCGGAAACCTGATTTGCATCTTTGAAATAATGTCATCCAGCAAATTGGTTACATTTATTTCTTCTATATATGGATCGTATGCAGTTTCGAGTTTAGCTGAAAGGAGAAGATTATTCACCAATTCGTTGAGTCTATCGGCTTCTTTATTGGCGGAGGTGAGCAACATTTGGGCTTGTTTTTCATCTAATTTCCGCTTTTGAAAAGTCTGTAAAACGAGTTGAATAGAGGCAATCGGCGATTTTAACTCATGCGTAATGGACAGTAAAAAATTACGCCGCTGATTAGACAACGCTACTTCTTTTTTGAAACTCCAATTGATAAACCAAACACCGCCTAATAAACTCAGGAAAATAAGGCTCCCTTCGCCCCAAATCATCTTTTTTTGACGATCATATTTCTGAATGAGGGTCTGATACTGAGGGGTGGCTCGAAATTGTGCCTCATCAATGTAGGTTTTATCCGCTTTCATTTGTAGCTTTACAATCTCGAACCTTTCTTCAATATTTTCTTTATTTTTACGAAATAGCAGCAACCACCACCAGCCAAATGCCATTAAAATATAAACGGTAGCCACTAAAGTAACTATTTGTATTTTACGTGAATTAAAAATCATTTTATATACAAAATTTTAAAAATTTTCACTCTTTACATATTTAAAACCAACAATAATTAAATGTCGTAGATGAAAATATAGAATGATAAAATTGGGAATTTGTTTTAATTTTTTAGCATTTTGTTAAAGCTATGATATAAACATTACTTATCCTGGATTATTATTCATTTCCACCTAACACAAATCTATCTTAATTTTATGAAACTATCTAAAATTAGCATCATTATCCCAACATTGAATGAAGCTGAGAATGTCGGAAAGCTTATTCAATATCTTAAAAAAAATAGCAATGCCTCGCTGGTAGAAATTATCGTCGTGGACGCTGATAGTTATGACAATACTGAGGGGGTAGCGCGAGATGCCGGTGCAAAGGTTTTGAAATCGCCCAAACGCGGTAGGGCTGTGCAGATGAACTTTGGTGCCAAGCATGCTATGGGCGATGTCATATATTTTATACACGCCGATTGTTACCCACCTTCTACGTATATGACTGATATTCAACACTTTATAAATGAAGATTATCCGATGGGGTGTTACCGTTTTCGTTTCGATTCAGATAATTTACTCTTGAAAATAAATGCTTTTTTCAATCGCTTTGAGCCGTTGTATTGCAGGGGTGGTGATGAAACATTGTTTATTAAAAAAGATGTTTTCAACGAATTGGGCGGTTTTGATGAAAAATTTATCATTATGGAAGAGTACGATTTTATCAAACGGGCACGTGAGCGTTTCAGGTTTAAAATCATTCCTAAATATGCTGTTGTGTCTGCTCGAAAATACAAAACCAATAGTTGGCTACAAGTTCAAAGAGCCAATATGAAACTTTTTAGGATGTATAAAAATGGTGCAGAACCGGAAGTGATGGCTCAGACTTATAAGAAGATGTTGGATTACAGATAGTAATGATGAGTGATGGATATTTTGCCCCGTTCGATTTATAAGTGATGTTAATTGGAATTATAAAAAAGATACCCCTCAGTACATTGAATACTGAGGGGTATCTTTGTATAAAATTATCAAATTAATTCTTGATGAGCGAATATTCGCTCTAATCTTTTTACATTTGCCAACACAATTCATCATTCATAACTCATCATTCCAATGTCCGCTTATCCACATTTATTACAGCCGCTTGATTTAGGTTTCACCACTTTGAAAAACCGTGTATTGATGGGTTCCATGCACACAGGTTTGGAAGAACAGAAAAATGGTTTTGAACGCTTGGCTGCCTTTTATGCCGAGCGAGCAAGGGGTGGGGTAGGACTGATTGTGACGGGGGGTATTTCACCCGATTATTTCGGAACGGTCATGCCAAAAGCCGCTCGAATGACCAATAGCAGTCATGTGAAATCGCATACTAAAATTACAACTGCTGTGCATGAGGCTGGCGGTAAAATATGTATGCAACTCCTTCACGCAGGACGTTATGCTTATCAGCCTTGGAGTGTGGCACCGAGTGCTATAAAATCACCGATTACGCCTTTCAAACCATTTGCTTTGCCTACTTGGGGTGTAAAATCGACTATTAATAACTACATAAAAGCGGCAGTTTTGGCGAAAGAAGCGGGGTATGATGGGGTAGAAGTGATGGGTTCGGAAGGGTATTTAATCAATGAATTTATAGCAGCTAAAACCAATAAACGAACTGATAAATGGGGCGGTAGTTTTGAAAACCGTATTCAGTTCCCCCTCAGTATTGTGCGCGGAATTCGGGAAAAAGTGGGAACAGATTTTATCATCATTTATCGGCTTTCGATGCTCGATTTGGTAGATGAAGGCAGCACTTGGGGGGAAGTAGAATATTTGGCAAAAGAAATAGAAAAAGCAGGGGCGACGATTATCAATACAGGCATTGGCTGGCACGAAGCCCGCGTTCCGACCATTGCGACGATGGTGCCACGAGGCGGTTTTGCATGGGTCACGAAGCG
>JAYTON010000076.1:0-10440 GCA_043747725.1 Saprospiraceae bacterium | reverse complement strand
ACTGAGGGCGATGACGTGGAAATTTTTGGAAGCCATTTACCTGTGCAAGCTTTAGCAAAGGTGTTGAATACGATTCCTTACGAGATTTTTACAGGCATTTCGGAGCGGGTGAAGCGGGTATATTTTCAGGAATAAATGTTTTACAAACCTATGAGGTTTTTGAAAACCTCATAGGTTTATGACAACTACAATGATTATTGAAGACCTATTTTTTAACAGATAAAAACACCGCCGCACTTGTCCAGTCTTGTTTTAAAAGCGGCGTTTTATCATAATATGCTTTCAAAACGGCAGCGTGTTCGATGTTTCTAAACAAAATATCGTCGGCATGGACGTAGCCATAAATGCCCGATGGGTGTTTGATATAGAGCCAATTATCTATTTTTTTAACGCCTTTTTCAGATTTTAAAGCATCGAAATGCTTGATAATCAATACTTTATCATCAGTAGCGAGAGTTGCTATTTTATCAGAATTGACTGAGGGGGCTTTGCGAAGCGTCAAAGTTTTTTTAATTGAGCCATTTAAAGGTGCTCGGCTTTCTTTATAAAATGGTTGAAAATTTCTTTTACTGTTATCCCAAACAAAACTGTAGGTGACGTATTCCAAGCAACGCTCCATTGTTTGGCTGCGCACATCAGTCGGCAACCGCAATGAATATTTTTCGCAAGGCACATAGTCCACATACGCCACGCGTATTTCAGAACCTTCAATCTCGACGAATTTTGAAAAAGCGGGCGAAGGCACATCTTCCTCCCACGTGAGCGTTAGGCGTTCTTCAAATATTTTTGAAATAGAACCGGCTTTGAAAGTATAGATTTCGATATTTCGCTCTTCTATTTCTTTATCGCTTGTTGTATTGCTGGTTTCAATGATTATTTCATCAATTTTATTATTTGTAACATCTTGAAAATAAATGCTTTGCAAATATTTTTTACTCAAATCATTGATATTTGAGAAGTTCAAATTGACACTTTTACCTTCGTTGTTCGTAATAATAAGGTAGAGTTCTTTGTAAGCAGGATTTGATTTTTTTACATCATGCCCTTCTGATGAAGCAACCCAAATAATGGATTTTTCAAAACCGTTATCAAAATGGGCTTCTTTTTTATAAAAGGGTTTCAAGTGGCTATCAATGAGGAGTTCGGGCATGACGACAGCGAGGTTGTCACCAAAAATCCAACCGGTTTGACCCTTGAGAGAGCGGACTTTATACCATTTAAAGGTTTGGGTTTGAGTATTATCTAAATGTTCTTTCAACGTTTCGCTGATAATTTCAAACAGCTCCCCCTCAGTAAAAGTGATTTCAGTAGACTTTGTAAACGAAGAATCAGCGTAAAAACGGACAGGGCTAACGGTAACGGCGGCGCGTTTTTGGAGAATTATTTGCGTAGCGGTATCAGCTTTTACCGAGGCAGTGAATAAAGAAATGAAAAATATAATACCTAAAACACGCATCATCAGGTTTTTTACAAAATATAATAAATAATTGACGTGCCTAAATGTTTGAATTTCAAAGAATTACACGCAATTATAATTCCAAAATTCGACATTTCTTTAAAACCCCTCATCAAACATTTTAGAATCCATTGAACATTTTAAAAAAATTATAACTTTGCCGCATGAAACTGACAATTTATAACTCTTTATCGGGTCAAAAAGAAGAATTTAAACCGATTCACGAAGGTCGCGTAGGCATGTACGTCTGCGGACCGACTGTTTATAGCGATGTGCATTTGGGTAATTGCCGCACCTTTGTCAACTTTGACGTCATTTATCGCTATTTGTTGCATTTAGGTTACAAGGTGCGTTATGTCCGCAATATTACGGATGTTGGGCACCTTGTGGATGATTCTGATGCACTTGATGCAGAAGATAAAATTGCTAAAAAGGCGCGTTTGGAACAAATACAGCCGATGGAAGTTGTTCAAAAATACACGAATGGCTTTCATGACATGATGGCTGTTTTCAATACCTTGCCGCCTTCTATCGAGCCGACTGCGACGGGTCATATTCCAGAGCAAATTGACATGGTGCAAGAAATCATTGATAGAGGTTTTGCTTACGAGCAAAATGGCTCAGTTTATTTTGATGTGCCTAAATTTCATAAAGAAACGGGTATTTATGGCAAATTATCAGGTCGTGTTTTAGACGATTTGATAGCGGAAAGCCGTGAGTTAAAAAAGCAAGACGAAAAACGCAATCCCGCTGATTTTGCGATTTGGATGAAAGCCTCGCCGGAGCATATATTAAGGTGGAAATCGCCGTGGTCGGTGGGTTTTCCGGGCTGGCATCTAGAATGTTCAGTGATGAGTACCAAATATTTGGGGCAGCAATTTGACATACATGGGGGCGGTCAGGATTTGAAATTTCCACACCATGAAAATGAAATTGCTCAAAACTTTGGCGCGTGCAAGTCCATCGGTGCCAACTATTGGTTGCATGCCAATATGCTGTTGTTGAATGGTAAAAAAATGTCTAAATCGGATGGCAATAATATTACACCATCCGAGCTATTTACAGGCAATTCCACACACGTTTCAAAAGGCTATACAGCCATGATTGCCCGCTTTTTCTTTTTGCAAGCGCATTATGGTTCTACGCTCGACATGAACGATGATGCTTTGTTGGCAGGAGAAAAAGGTTATAAACGCTTGATGGAAGCGAATAAAATCCTTCAAACGCTTGAAATATTAAAGGGAGGTGACAATACATTCATTTTAGATCAAGACATCAAAGACTTAATGGCGATGGCTTATGAAGATATGAATGATAATTTCAATGCCCCAAAAGCCCTCTCTCGCTTGTTTGAATTGGCTTCTAAAATCAATGCTTTGAAAGGGGGGCAATTGAGTTTGAAAGACATTTCACTTGAAACTTTGACAGCTTTGAAAAAAATGTTTAGCGATTTCATTGTCAATATCTTTGGTTTGAAAGACGATAGTGCCAGTGAAAATGGTCACGCTACGCTTGATGGCGTGATGAATCTCGTGATTGACCTCCGCGCTCAAGCCCGCTCCAATAAAGATTTTGCCACTTCCGATAAAATACGCGATGGTTTGAAAGAAGCCGGCGTTTTATTGAAAGACTCGAAGGAAGGTACGACTTGGATTAAAGAATAAAATATTCGTATTTTTCTCACATTTATTTTTCATTTTGCCAACCTTTCCAAAAGTTACAACTTTTGGAAAGGTATAGCCTTAAAATGCGGAATGAAATCCGCGATACATTAATAATGATCAGAAATAATTTAAAATGGATAATGCTGACGCTCTTGAGCTTATTTGCATTATCGGCTATCATACCGATGTTTTCGGATATCAGCAAAGGCTGTAACCCTGACCCGAGAGGGACTAATGTGGTTGAAACCAAACCGCTGCCTGATGTTGCTGTTCCGCAATTTAATTCGGATTCTGCCTACATTTTTACTGAAAAAATCGTTGCTTTTGGTCCACGCGTCGTGGGTACTGAGGGGGCACTGAAAGTGAAAAAATATGTCGTCGGTTTGTTCCAAAAATATGGTGCTGAAGTGATTGAGCAACAGTTTACAGCCAAAACTTATGATGGCAAATCGCATAAAGCGACCAATATTATTGCCAGTTATAATGTATCAGCAAAAAACCGTGTGCTCCTATCAGCCCATTGGGATACGCGTCCTTTTGCAGATAAAGACACTGCCGCAGCCTTTAAAGACAAACCCATTTTAGGGGCTGACGATAGCGGCTCGTCAATGGGCATGTTGCTCGAAATGGCTCGGCAGTTGCAAAGCGCGACCCTCAGTAATTTGGGCGTGGACATCGTGCTTTTTGATGCTGAGGATTACGGCAATCCGGCTGCACCTAAGACGGAGCAAGAGGAGGCATTACAGAATTTTACATGGTGTTTAGGGTCGCAATATTGGTCAAAAAGCTTTCATACGCCTAATTATATGGCAAAATATGGCATCAATCTCGACATGGCAGGGGCTAAAGGTGCGCGTTTTACTAAAGAATTAGTGTCTTTGAAATTTGCTTCGCCAGTGGTTGAAAAAGTATGGCGGGTGGCACGTGAAAAATATGGCTATGTCAATCTTTTTGTAGATGAACCGTCGAAGGGACCCATGATTGATGACCATCTTTTTGTCAATGATTTAGCTAAAATCCCGACGATTGATATCATTAATCACCCTGCGGACACCTATTTTGCTAAATATTGGCATACGCACAATGATGATATGAGTGTTATTGATAAAGAAACACTGAGGGCTGTAGGTCAAACACTTTTAGCTGTTTTGCATTTTGAAAATACAGGCGCGTTCTAATAAAAATGGCTCATAAGTCGTTTAATCGTCCAAAAAGTTCTGTACTTTCCGGACGATTTTTTTTATAAAATATTCACCATTTTAATCCAATTTTAAAATCATGAAAAGAGTATTTTTATTAAGCATTTTTATTGTAATCGGTTTAGCCATTCAAGCTCAAACGCTCGACGGTACTTGGAGAAGCGTTGATGATGCCACCAACAAAGACAAATCGCACGTACAACTCTATGAAGAAAATGGTAAAATTTATGGGAAAGTTGTCAAATTTTTAGACACTAAAACAGACCCCAACCGAGTCTGTGCAAAATGCACTGATTGGCGTAAAGATCAAAAAATTATGCAGATGATGATTGTTCGAGATATGAAACTCAACGGCAGCACATGGAAAGGTGGCAAAATCCTCGACCCTGAAAACGGCAAGGAATATACTTGCACGATGTGGTTCGAAAATGGCAAGCCCAACGAACTGCGTTTAAGGGGCTGGGTGGGTCCCTTTTTCCGTACTCAAACATGGTATCGCGTTCAGTAAAATGTCAAAACGGAATTATTTTTTGTATTTCGTAGAATTTTTAGTTAAAAATTTTTTAGAGATACAATAAAATGAGATTGAAAAAAGTTTTTATAGGGTGTTTAAAAATTGTATATTTTTTCACTTAACTTTATTAATTGCGCATGGAGGAACTCTCTACACAACAACACAACCTAATCAAATTTCTTTACAATGAAACTTCGATGAGCGAGGATTTGGCTCTACAATGTGAAATGTCTTTCGACAATTTCCTTTTTGATGAGTACGAATTGCTTAAAACTGCTAAACAAGCACTTCCAAAAGCATTATTCAATCCCTCAGATTCGGTGTTAGACAATATACTCAGATACAGCCGCACAACGGCTCCAGAGCATCATTGTTAAACAAATCATTTGACTAAAGAAAATCAGACGAAAAAAAGCTAAATACTTATAAAAAATGGCTGACTGGAAAGTGAAAACTTTTTAGTCAGCCTTTTTTTATTTTGTACTACCGACATTTTGCGCCTCTGGCGCATTGTACTAAAATTTAATTAATTTCGTCACTTAATTAAAAGCTGTATTTAAATCGGCTGAAGAAATGTCATAAAACAATGGAAATCAATCAATTACTGCGCCCTCACGCCGAAGAAATTTATAAAAAAGAACTCGACTTTTTAAGTGAAAACGATGAAAAACCGCGTCCTCAAAATTGGAAACTCTCGCCTTGGGCGGTGGTCAACTATCTTTTAGGTGGTAAATTCAAAGGCTTTGAGATTGAACCTAAATATTATGGTAGCCGCCGACTGATGGAAGTTGCCGTCGCTACATTGGCTACTGATCGCGCTTTGCTCCTCATTGGCGTACCAGGCACGGCTAAAACATGGGTATCGGAGCACCTCGCCGCCGCTATTTCAGGCGATTCAACCCTGCTCGTACAAGGCACGGCGGGCATGAATGAAGAGCAAATTCGCTATGGTTGGAATTATGCACGCTTGCTTTCTGAAGGTCCGAGTTCTGCTGCGCTCGTCGCTTCGCCTGTGATGAAAGCGATGCAAGACGGTAAAATTGCTCGCATCGAAGAGTTGACTCGGATTCCGAGCGATGTTCAAGATGCTTTGATTACTTTATTGTCTGAAAAAATATTGCCGATTCCCGAATTAGGTATGGAGGTAGCTGGGCGAAAAGGTTTTAACATTATTGCTACCGCCAATGATAGGGATAAAGGGGTGAATGAATTATCCAGTGCTTTGCGGCGACGTTTTAATACTGTTGTGTTGCCTGTGCCGTCTAATTTTGAAGAAGAAGTAAAAATAGTGCAAAATCGAGTAGAAAAAATAGGCAAATCCCTTGAACTATCCGCTGAAGCTGCACCGTTGCAAGAGATTCAACGCCTTGTCACCATTTTCAGAGAATTACGCAATGGTGTAACCCAAGATGGCAAAACAAAACTCAAATCACCTACCAGCACCCTCAGCACCGCCGAAGCCATTTCGGTGATTAACAGCGGTCAAGCTCTTGCAGCGCATTTTGGCAATGGCACTTTGTCCGCCCATGACCTTGCGGCTGGCATCACGGGTGCGATTGTGAAAGATTCTACGCAGGATAAGATTGTTTGGTTGGAATATTTAGAAACCGTTGCAAAAGGCAGGCATGATTGGGGTGATTTGTATAAATCTTGTAAGGAATTTATTAACTAATTGCTTGATTTTCAATGAGTTACCCCCTCAGTATTTTAACAATTTATCCTGTTTTATATTTAAATCATTATAAAACTTGGCTCTCAAAATCTTCGGCATACGACATCACGGGCCTGGCTCAGCAAAAAGCCTTGTCCTTGCACTCGGCGATTGGCAACCTGATTGCATCCTCATTGAAGGTGCGCCCGATGCAGATGGATTGATACACCATGTTGCCAATGAAAATTTAAAGCCGCCTGTTGCCTTGCTCGTTTATAATCCTAAAGATTTGCAGCAAGCATCCTATTTTCCCTTCGCAGAATTTTCTCCTGAATGGCAAGCAATGAAATTTGCATTGAAAAATAATATACCGGTGTCGTTCATGGATTTGCCCATGAGTTTGAATTTTGGTTTTGAAAATGATAAAAAAAATGTACCGCAACTCATTGATTTTCAAGAGAATAACCAAAAAGATGATATAAATTTAGAAGATGTCACTGCGAGCGGAGTGCGGCAGGAGGGGGTAGATTTTGAGCAAATCGATAAACAATTTGTGTCGAAAATCGAAAAAGACCCGCTTCATTATTTTGCTGAAATTGCGGGTTACTCGGATAGCGAACGCTGGTGGGAAGTTACTTTTGAACAAAATGACAACCCGATTGAAATTTTTGAAACTATCCTCGATATGATGTCAGCTTTGCGGCAACAAATTAATAGGACTGAATCCGATGAAACGCTTTTGAGAGAAGCCTATATGCGTAAAATTATTCGGAAAGCTCAGAAAGATGGGTTCCAAAAAATAGCGGTGATTTGTGGGGCTTGGCATGCACCTGTTTTGCATAATATCACTAATTTTAAGGAAAAAACCGATAATGATAGCGTAAAAGGCATTAAAAAAGTAGCCACGGAAGCCACTTGGGTGCCTTGGAGTTACAACCGCCTTGCCGTGGATAGTGGTTATGGGGCGGGTGTAGTCTCGCCTGCATGGTATGAATTGCTTTTCAGCAAAAGGTCGAATGCAACGATTCGGTGGATGACAAAAGTGGCGCGGCTTCTACGAAAAGAAGACCTGTCAGCAAGTTCCGCACACTCGATTGAAGCCGTTCGACTCGCTGAAACGCTCGCTATACTGAGGGGTCGTTCGATAGCTGGATTGGATGAGTTGGAAGAAGCCGCTTTGAGCATATTTTGCGATGGCTATGACAAACCGATGGCGTTGATTCGTGAAAAATTGGTCATTGGCGATGTTATCGGGCGCGTACCGCCTGAAATTCCGCAAGTACCCCTTCAACGTGATTTGGAAGCCGCTATAAAAACGGCTCGGCTTTCAAAAGAATATGCGACGACTGAGGCAGTGACTAAAGATCTCGATTTGAGAAAAGAGACCAACCTTTTTGCCAGCCATCTTTTGCATCGCCTTGTTCTGTTGAATATTCCTTGGGGCAAACCGATGAAAGGCTCGCAATATAGGCTCGGCACGTTTAAAGAAATTTGGAAATTGCAATGGAAGCCCGACTATGCCCTGCGCATTATTGACGCCGCTCAATGGGGCAATACGGTAGAAGAAGCCGCCACTCAATTTGTTGAAAAAAAGATAGAATCCATCAAATCATTGGCTGAATTGACCGAATTGGTAGAAAAAGCCTTGAATGCCGCTATAAAAAATGCTATTTCTAAGCTCATCAAACGCTTGCAAGAGCTCTCAGCTTTAACGGAAGATGTACTGATTTTAATGGATGCTTTACCACCGCTTGTCAATATTGTGAAATATGGCAACGTGCGCGGCACTGATGCCGAAGCTGTTTCGACAGTTGTGGAACAAATCATTCCACGTATATGTATAGGCTTGCCGTCGGCTTGTATTAATACCGATGATGATGCCACTGAATTGATTTTCAATAAATTACAAGCGACTAATCGCAGCATTAATTTGCTCAATTTGACGCCACATACTGAGGGATGGCTGCGAGCTTTGCGTCAAGTGTCGATGATGAAAAATGTCCATGGCGTGCTTTCGGGGGCGTGTGTGAGGGTTCTATTTGATAAAAATATTTTTGATATTCATGAAACCGCTATATACATGCGCTACGCTCTCTCGCGAGGGAGCGATGTAAAATATGCGGCGGCGTGGCTCGAAGGTTTTCTGAATGGCAGCGGTTTATTGCTCATTCACCACGAAGCTTTGTGGCGTATTTTAGATGAATGGGTTGAGGAAATCCAGATGGAACGGTTAATGGAGTTATTACCGATTTTAAGAAGAACTTTTTCAAATTTTTCTCCTTCGGAACGCCAAAAAATGTTAAATTTAGCTCAACGAATTCAAAATGATATACCCTCTCAGTATGAAGCCCTTGAAACACCATATTATGATGAAAAAAGAAGTGAAGAAGTGCTGAAAACAATGCAATTTTTCTTGTAAAAGCAAATATGGCATGAATTTTAATCGCAAAGAGATATTAAATTATCACTTTGCGATTTTTTTTCTATTAAAATTTTTTTCTAACGAAAAAATATTAGAATTTGAATCGGTTTTTAATTTAGTCACCCATTTTACATACGTTAATTTCGTATATTTGTAAAAATATTTGCACATACAAGCGAACCCATTTATTTGAAAAAGATGAAAAATTATTACTTAGACAACCTGTATTACACATCGGTTGCATTATCCCGTGAAATTGCTTCTATTGCTGAAACAGCTTTCCTTGACCTTGGGTTGACGCCTTCCGATGCTTATTTGGTGATGGCAGTGAACGAAAAACCCAATATTCAACCCACAGAAATCAGTGGTAAAATCCTGCTCGCGCCTTCTACCATTACACGCATGATTGAAAAATTGGAGAAACGCAACATCGTCACCCGCACCCAAGAAGGTAAGTACACTTTCGTAGCGCCGACGCAAAAAGGTAAAGATATGTATGCTTCTGTCATTGCCAAATGGGATGAAATCCACAGCGATTTTCTCTCTCGACTCGGCGAAGAAATTGTCTCAAATCTTGTTGATTCAACAGGTACAGCAGCGTTTAAACTGAAAACAATCGACCAGTAATTTTTCTCAGCTTCGGCTTTAAACTAAATTTTGAGAAAAAAAGAAGCTGTTTCAAATGTCATTAATTTGAAACAGCTTCTTTTTTTTATTTAAAAACAAAATGTTTTACCAAATTTTCACCCTTTCGGTATCTGGTCGCCACATTTTATCGCCTTGCTTGACACCGAAAACATTGTAAAATTCGACCATATTACTAAGGGGTCCGTTGCAACGGAATCTGCCTGGTGAATGAGGGTCAGTTTGGATAAGATTGGCTTCTGCTTCCGGACGCGTTTTACTTCTCCAAATTTGCGCCCATGATAAAAAGAAGCGTTGGTCAGGCGTAAAACCATCTATTTTATCCATGCTTTTCGCTTGAGGCGAATAAGTTTTAAATGCTTGATAAGCGACAGACAAGCCGCCAAAATCCGCTATATTTTCACCCAAAGTCAATTTGCCATTTACGTGCATAGTGTCGAGCACTTTGTAATTACTATATTGGTCGGCAATCATATTGGTTTTAGTTTGAAATTTTTTGATGTCATCATCTGTCCACCAATTTTTAAGATTGCCATCTTGATCAAATTTGCTGCCTTGATCATCAAAACCATGTGAGATTTCATGACCGATGACTGCGCCAATACCTCCATAATTCACTGCATCGTCCGCATCATTATCGAAGAAAGGAAAACGCAAGATACCTGCTGGAAAGACGATTTCGTTCATCGGCGGATTGTAATAAGCGTTGACAGTCGGAGGCGTCATGCCCCAACGCGTGCGGTCGATAGGCTTACCCAAATAACCAATATTGAGGTTGTATTGAAAACGCCGAGCAGCCATGACATTCTCCAAATACGATTTTGAACGGTCAATACTGAGGGGGGTATAATCCAACCAAACGTCAGGATAGCCGATTTTACGAACAAAA
>JAYTON010000075.1:0-3760 GCA_043747725.1 Saprospiraceae bacterium | reverse complement strand
ACCTCCCCACTCATCAGCTTCGGCAGCAGCGTGTCGCGTAAGGTCGTGAGCGTGCGGATTTGGGTTTTATTTATATCTATTTTATCGAAAAAAGGCTTTACTGTATTTTCAAAATCTTGTATAAAGTCTATTGATGGATAAATTAGAACTATATCTCGAAATGAAGTCTTATTAAATTTTTCTTGTACGCTTCCAGAAGTTATTCCATAAAGTAGATTCTGACCATGTTCACTCTTAAAAAATAGATAAAAGAAGTAGCTGTACTTTGACTTCAGCATAATTACATTATTCCCTAATGTCATTGGAATATTGAACTTGGGGCATCTATAAACACTTCCAACATCTCCAACACTAGAAATAATTACTTCATTACCAAATAATTTTGTTTTATTAAGAAAATTGTATGAATGTTCTGTAACATAAACTTTTGTTTTAAAATCACTTTTTAAATCAGTATTTCGCATAAATAGAGCATAATCTTCTCTTTCAGTTACAAGGGTGACATTGTCTTTAAGTGACGCAAAACTTCCATTTGCAACAAAATCCGTAACAACTACTTCAAAATCTTTAATTTTAACTTCTTCCCAATCCTCCTTCGCCTCCTCCATAAACCACTGCCGAAATAGCGTCTCCGCCATCACTTCTAAGGTCACATTTTGGCGGTGCAGGAGGTCTATTTTGTCGTCTATACTGCTTAATACTGTGGCTATTGCTTTTTGTTCGTGAAAAAGAGGTAACTCAATTGGAATGTTCTCAATATCACTTTTTGAAATATTAGCTTGATTTGCACTACCTGATGATTGATTTGCTAAAAAATCATGCGTTGCATCATCTTTTAAAAAATAGTACAAGTAATCATTATCTAAACTTTCTTTCGGTTTAATTTTAGCGACTCGTTGATTTAAGAAAGCCTTTTCATTAAGTTTATACAATGATGCTTCACCAACCACTTGCGTCATTGCGCTTGGATGATTACCCGTTAATGCTAATAATACATCACCTTTTTTAACAATAAATCTTGATAAGGAATTATCGTTTGCATGATATTGAACACCATTTAAGTGAACATCACCATTAGCTACATTTTTTATTTTTATTACAGGCAATGCGCCTTCTTCTTTCTCATTAAGAAAGTTTAAAGATTTGAAAGCGTAGCCATTGATTACGTCTATGTGATTACCGAGAAGTTCTTCTTGTTTCATACCCCCTCAGTATTTAAAGGTGAAAAAATAATTTCCTTGATTTCTTGATAAATAATGTTAAAATCATCATCAAGATTTTTACAATCCTTTCCTTTTGTTTCGTTCAATAATGAAGGTTTAAAATCATAAATGAGTTTACTTTCTAATTGGCGGACGGCTTGTTGTTTTTCTTTATAACTGTCATATTCATCTGTTTTATTAAAACCCTCTATTGGGAAATGATACATTTTGATGAGGCATTTATGTAAATCAATTTCTTCGATTTTGGCTTTCTGTTTAAGGTATTTCCAAGTTTGATTTTGTGTTGATTTAGGATTCAATTCTAAATGACCAGCCAAACGATGAAAGGCTGACCGTGCAGATTGATAATGATTGTCGCCAGTCATACCAACATAAAACCATTTTTCATCTTCCTTGATAATTTCAATAAGATAAATAGAAAATCCAGCTAACAAGAATTGACCAGAAATTTCGATAGGTTTATATTTTTCTATGCTCATACCCCCTCAGTATTTAAAGGTGAAAAAATGAAAAAGCGGCAGAGCCGCATAATATTTGTAGCCAAAACGAATATAGGAACGCGAGGTGCAGAGCACCGAAATATTGGGTTTCGGTGCTCTGCACCTTCTATAATATTCATACCCTCTTAGTCCTACAAATATTTTGCGGCTCTGCCGCTTTTGGAATCGGTGCGTTTCGGTTGCTACAAATATGATGGTGCGCTGCACCTTTTATATTGCTCATACCCCCTCAGTATTTAAAATGATTTTAGACAAATTGTCCAATATTTGTTGATTCAAAGCCGCTTCTTCTTGCAGTTGTCCTTCCAATTCCGTTTTTAATGCTGCAAAACGTTCATTGAAATCAAAATCGTCTTCATCATCGGGCAAACCGACATAACGACCTGGTGTGAGGACATAATCCAGTTCTTTGACTTTCTCGATTGGTGCAGCGGCACAAAATCCTGCGATGTCTTCATAATCGCCTTTGGGATTGCGCCAATTATGATACGTGCCTGCAATCTTTTGAATGTCTTCTTGCGACAATTCGCGGGTTCTACGGTTAATCAAATGTCCTAAATTGCGGGCATCAATGAACAATATTTCTTTGCTGCGGTCTCTGAATTTACCGTTTTGTCGGTTGCGACTCATAAACCACAAAGCGGCAGGGATTTGTGTATTCAAAAACAATTTGGCGGGCAGATTGACAATACAATCAATCAATCCTGCTTCTATCAAGGCTTTTCTGATGTCGCCTTCGCCCGATGTTTTAGAAGTCAAAGCTCCTTTCGACAACACAACGCCCGCCTGTCCTGTCGGTGCGAGGTGATAAATAAAGTGTTGCAACCAACCAAAATTCGCATTGCCCACAGGCGGCACACCGTATTGCCAACGTCCATCGGTGCGCATCAATTCGCCGCCCCAATCGCTGACATTAAATGGTGGATTGGCGATGATATAATCGGCTTTCACATCTTTATGGGCATCGTTGAGGAATGAGCCTTCGTTGTTCCACTTCACTTGCGAGCTGTCAATGCCTCTGATAGCGAGGTTCATTTTGCAGAGTCGCCAAGTGGTTTGATTGCTTTCTTGTCCATAAATGGAAATATCGCTGACTTTACCTTGATGGTCTTTTACAAACTTTTCGGACTGAACAAACATACCACCCGAACCACAACAAGGGTCAAAGACCCGTCCTTCGTAAGGTTCTAACATCTCCACCAAGAGTTCAACCACCGAACGCGGCGTATAGAATTGTCCGCCCTTTTTGCCTTCTGCCAATGCAAACTCGCCGAGAAAGTATTCAAACACATGTCCGAGAATATCGGCACTTCGCGCTTTCGTATCGCCAAGCGCAATTTTACTGACTTCATCAATCAATTTGCCCAAACTTGTCGGGTCAAGATTTTGCCGTGCATATACTTTGGGCAAAACCCCTTTAAGTTCTTTAGGATTTCCCTTTTCAATCAAATCCATCGCTTCATCTACCAAAGTCCCAATTGTCGGCAACTTAGCACGCGATTGCAAAAATGACCAACGAGCTTCTTGCGGCACAAAAAAAATGTTTTCGGCGGTGTATTCTTCTTTGTCTTCAGGATCGGCTCCGTCGGCTTCTTGCGCTTTCAGTTGCACATAGAGTTCTTCAAAAGCATCAGAAATATATTTAAGAAAAATGAGACCCAATACGATGTGTTTGTACTCTGCTGCATCAATGTTTTTGCGGAGCATATCAGCGGTTTTCCAGAGTTGTTTTTCCAGTGGTTCTTCCGTATTGTTATTTTGTTTTGCCATTTTATTTTGTGCGTTGTTAATTTGTTTTACACATTGCAAAAAAACTAATAATACTCGGTTTATCAAAGGAAAGATCAACAAAAGTTTTTTGACTTAAAGCAAGTGAGGGTTGTGGCAAAGTAAATAGGTGACAGCAAGGTAAATTACGGTTTTATCTTGATACATACTGAAAAAATACATAGAATTGACAAATTTTCACATTCATTTTTATTGGCATTTCCGTCACAGATTCCCATATTTTTGAACAGCCTCGCAAGTGGCTTTTGA
>JAYTON010000074.1:0-1662 GCA_043747725.1 Saprospiraceae bacterium | reverse complement strand
GCAACGGTTTTGATGCCCATCTCCTTACAAGTGCGAATGACACGTAAGGCAATTTCACCTCTATTGGCTATTAAAACTTTTTTAAACATGGATTTTCTATTATTGAGTTACCCTTTCGGATCTACTAAGAAAAGTACTTGGTCATATTCGACTGGTGAAGCATCCTCTGCTACCACTTTCACGATTTTACCTTTCACTTCCGATTCTATTTCGTTGAATAGCTTCATTGCTTCTACGATGCACACCACCGTACCTTTATCAACCGTATCGCCTACTTTTATATAAGCTGGCTTGTCGGCTCCCGCCGAACGATAAAAAGTACCGACTATCGGTGATTTGATTTCGAGCAAACCGACCCCCTCAGTATTAGCGGCTACAATAGCTGCTTTAGGTGCTTCATCCTCTACTTTTGGAGCAGCCACAGATGCTAAAGCTTGAGTGGGAGGAGATGATGAATAAGACATCGCCGAGGAAGGTGCGGGCGAATGAATAATTTGCTGTTTGCCATTATTGTACTTAGAAGTACGAATAACGACTTTCTGTTCGCCATCTTCAAATCTAAATTCGGCGAGGTCGCTTTTATTGACGAGTTGAATCAAGGCTTTAATTTCTTCGAATGTCATCTTTGGTTGATTTTCATATTTTATCTAAATATTTTGTACCTAAAAACAGAAAAGCAGTTTTCAGTTGGCAATGATAAGGAAAAAAAATTATTCCAAATAAAATTAGCCAAAGGAAAACTGCTCTTTTAAAAATAACACTACTCTTTCACCCTATCCATATATTCGCGTGTCTCAGAGTTGATACGCACTTTATCGCCCGTATTGATAAAAAGCGGCACTTTTACCGTAGCACCCGATTCTACCGTAGCGGCTTTGAGTGAGTTGGTTGCCGTATCACCTTTCAAACCTGGCTCTGTGTAAGTCACTATCAAGCTAATAGCAGCGGGTAATTCAGCCAAAAGCGGCTTATCATCGCGGTCATCGAATATAATTTCCACCATCATACCTTCAAGCATGAGGTCAGCGTTGTCAATCATTTCAGCTGGCAATGCCAATTGCTCATAATTTTCAGTGTTCATAAAATTCAAACCCATGTCATCAGTGTATAAATATTGACATTGACGGCGTTCTACACGCACCAACGTAATGTTATGACCGCTTGGGAAGTTATTTTCTAAAACATTACCGCGCGTAACGCTTTTCATTTTCACATATACGAAAGCCGCACCTTTGCCCGGTTTGACGTGTTGAAAATCGACAACTTTAAATATATCGTTGTTGTATTCGAAGCAAATGCCTTTTTTGATGTCCGACGTTGAAGCCATATTTTTATTGATTAAATTTTTTAATTAAAAGATTCTTTTGTCATTGTCCCTGATGAATTGTCACTGCGAGCAGAGCGTGGCAGGAGGGGGTTCTGTTTAAACTAAAATTGGACAATTTTTTTCAAATTGCCCAATTCTAAAAAGCCGCGCAAAGATAGGGCTTTTTATTAAAAAATATGTCTTTAGTGAAATTTAAACAACCATTAAACGCCAAATTCTAATCCATCATACCCCCATTTCAACAAAACTGCGCCCCATGTAAAGCCACCGCCAAAAGCTGTGAGCATAAGGTTGTCGCCTTTTTTGAGTTGATTTTCGTAATCCCAAAGGCAGAG
>JAYTON010000073.1:0-4124 GCA_043747725.1 Saprospiraceae bacterium | reverse complement strand
AAAGTGATGACTAAAAGAAGTGATTTTCTCATTTTTTTTTGATAAATTATTATAAAAATTAAAGATTTGATTAAAATGCAGCGTAAAATTAGCTTTTTCAACCGAATAATTATAATATCGGCTAAATTTTCAACTCACGATGTATATTTTTGACGAGTAATACTGAGGGGGTAACTTTTTTCTGAAAAATAATAGGGAATCACTGTTTCAAAAGGCAATAAATTAAAATGAATAAGATTGATAAAAATGTGTTAGCGTCAGCAATGACTTATGAGCAATATGCTCAAAAAATAAAAGAGTTGCTCTCCGAAGGCAAAACATCCACTTCAACGATTAATAATTCGCCTAACTTGATTCACTATACTGAAATGAACCTTCAACGAATGCATCGGCTGGATAAAACAACGCATCTGACTGATGAAACGATTAGAAATCTAAAAAAAATAAATGAAAAGCGTATTTGGCTGGTTATTACTGAGGGGTGGTGCGGCGATGCATCTCAAATAATTCCGGTCATTGAAAAAATGACGCAACTAAATCCAATTATTACACATCAATTGATTTTTCGAGATGAACATCCTGATATTATGGAAGCTTTCCTGACAGATGAAAGCCGCTCGATTCCAAAACTGATTGTTTTGGATGAGGGTGGAAATGTGCTCAATACTTGGGGCCCTCGCCCGCAAGCCTTACAACACAGAGTAATGGAAGAGAAAGCAAAAATGCTGGCAATGACCAAAGAAGATCGCAAAGTTTATTTTGATGAGGTCAAAACAGAAGTGCAAAAATGGTATAACAATGATAAAACACATGAAATCCAAAGAGAAATCATTGAAATTTTGTAACTAATGTAAATTTTAACCTTTGATTTATTTAAAAAATTTATAATAAGTTGATGAAGTTGAAAAATTTGCATACTTGAATTTTGCTTTTTATTATGAAAGACATTGAAAAAAGCATATTTTTACGACACGTTTTGTTTTTGTTATAAAAAAATTATTTAAAGAACTTTTTTTACGTTTTAAACAATATTTTTACATCTATGGGAATGATTATTTCGTTACTCAATCATAAAGGAGGCGTTGGCAAAACCACAAGTACTATTAATATAGGTGCAGGATTAGTTGAATTGGGTAAAAAAGTATTGCTCATTGATCTTGACCCACAGGCGAATTTGACGCTTTCGCTCGGTATTCCGCGCCAAAAAGTCACTATTTATGAAGCCTTGCGCGGGGAAGCAGAGTTAGAACCATTTACGGCCAAACCTAATATGGATGTTATTATTTCTTCGCTCGATCTTTCAGGTGCAGAAATGGAATTGATCAATGAAGCAGGTCGCGAGTATATTCTAAGGGAGTTGTTCGTGCCGCTTCAAGATAAATACGATTTTATACTCATTGATTGTCCACCTTCACTTGGACTTCTGACGCTGAATGCCCTCACGAGCAGTCAGTATGTTATTATTCCTTTGCAAGCTGAATTTCTTGCGCTACAAGGTTTGGCTAAAATCAAACAAGTGATTGACAAAGTGAAATTTCGTTTGAACAAAAACCTTGAGATTTGCGGCGTCATGGCTACCATGTATGACAATCGACGCGTTTTGAACCGCGATGTAGTCGAGACGATTCATAAATATTTCGGTGAAAAGGTTTTCAAAACCAATATTCGTGATAATGTCGCTCTCGCTGAAGCACCTGCCCAACGCAAAGACATATTCGCTTACAACCCTAAAAGCCCTGGTGCAGAAGATTATCTGAACCTGTGTCGTGAGCTTTTAACACGGATAGAGAATGTGCCTGTTGTTTAAAATCAACGATACTTTTTGGAAAGTTTCAAACTTTCCAAAAGTTCATTGAATATATGGCTCATTAAATTTACCCCCTCAGTATGCAGGCTTAAAAATCAGTATATTTTTATTGTTTTGTATAAAACATTGATATTGTAAGTTTTATCCTAAAAATTTTGATAATTTATCTTAATTTAAAAGCGTGAGTAAAAAGAAATTTTCAAGCGGATTAGATTCCTTGTTCGATACAAAGGATGAAGAAAGACAGATGTTGAACAACAGCCCTCTTTCTTCATCGCAGGTAGGCTCGGCATCAGAAGAAAAAAAGGGAGATTTAGAAGCGGTTTCGTCTGTTGTGACTCGGCGGGCGACTTCCAAAAATTTTACTTCCGACCTCGACTCTCTCTTTAATGATGCTTTCTCTGAAGCCGTTGAAGAAAGGGTAGAGAAAATGCGCCGTTCTGCTGGTATTGACGACCCTTTTGATGAGCCTAAAATGCGCTCGAACAAGCAGCCGTTGAGTGGCTTGGATGCCCTCATTCGCAGCACCATCGATACATCGTTGGCAGGGCTTGACCATGCGGCTATCAAACGCTTGACAATTATGGTGGAAAGTCAGAAGATAGACAAACTCAAATCCATTGCTAAATTGGAAAGATCATTCGTAAAGGATATAGTCAACGGCATGTTGACCGAGTTTATTAATGATTACGAAAAACGAACTGGTAAATCCTTCTGACCCAATAAAAAAGCAGCATAATAGCTGCTTTTTTATTGAATAATACATTTTGTTTTATTATAATATCTTTTAAAACACGAACACTTAAAACTGTTTTTAAAACAATATTTCAATTTTAATGTGAGAAAACTAAGAATTTGTCAACCATGTCTCGCTTTGCTGAGACTTTTACACCCCTCAGTATTTGAAGCAAAATTCAAGACAATTGACATAATTTGAAGTTATTTGCTGAATATATATGCAATCGCTCAACGAATTACGGCAGTTTTACAACCATACGATACATCCTGAGCTTATGCGTATGGAACGTCATCGGCATCAGCTATTGCTGTTTTTGGGCATCTCTTTTCTGCTCTTATTGTGTATCTTTTTACTCCAAATTTATATCAATATTTTAGTGATTACTTTAGCATTGATGATACCTTTAGTCATGTATATCTCCTATATTTTTAATGCTTTAGAAAAATTTCGCCACACCTTTAAGCCTAAAATAGTCACACTTCTTCTTGACTTTATTGACAACGACGTCACCTTCAATATCCCTCTCAAATACAACGAAGAAGGCTCTATAACACTCGAAACATTTACAGCCAGCCGTTTGTTTAACACAGCGGCACCTGATTTTTTGGGAGAAGATTATATCAGCGGCGAAATGGGTGAGTTGGAGTTTGAAATGAGTGAACTTTCAGTTAAAGAGTTTTCGCCTGTTCGCAACCGACTCGATGATGTGTTCAGAGGCGTTTTCCTCCATGCGCGTTTTAGCCATGCAGTACAATCGGATGATGGTGAAATATTAGTGTTGCCCCGCCATCGGAAGCAATATTTATCTAAAACCATTAAGTCATTTACTGTCAGAGGTGGGCGACAATTTGACCCGCCTGATATGCGTTTTAGCGATGAATTTGTGGTTTATAAAACTCAAAATGCGAATCTTAAAGGCTTCCTTTCCAATGATATGCAAAGAGCCATATTAAAATATCGTGAAAATGAAGGTAAAGAGGTCTATATATCGTTCATCGCCAATGATATTTACATAGCCGTTTCGCAAGATAAAGACCTACTCGAACCCGTACTTTGGCAGTCAAATGTTAGTTTTGAGTTAATAAAAGAATTTTATGAAGATTTGACTTTACTTTTGAGCATCGTTTTGGATATTGATGCCAATAATTAATTTTAAAAAATAATGTATAAAATGTTGAAATTCAAAAATTTAAATATTCTTTTTGCATCGCTTCTTATTATTTTTCTAACTGCTTGCAAAACCAAAGCACAGCAAAGCGCACCCGCTTCGAAACAATCAACTGCTTCAGTAAACGCTATTGAAGATAAAAATTCTCTTTTATGGGAAATCAGTGGTAAAAATTTAAAGAAACCGTCCTATTTATACGGCACTATTCACCTCATTCCTAAAAATGATTTCTTTCTGACCGATGCTACTAAAAAAGTATTTGATGCCAGCCAAAAGGTGACTTTTGAAATCAATATGAAAGAAATGAATAATCCCATGGCGATGATTTCAATCTTTACCAAAGCGATGATGCCCAATGGTAAAACTTTGAAAGATTTTTTGAATGCTGAGGATTATGGTCTCGTACAACG
>JAYTON010000072.1:0-2209 GCA_043747725.1 Saprospiraceae bacterium | reverse complement strand
GCCAAGAAACTCCCGTCGCCAATCCGAAGAAGCTTGACTGAAAAGGTTTTCACCTGGCTGCGCATAAGTCAAATCTGATTTGTTCAAAACAAGAGAGGGCGCAACGCCACTTTCCATACATTTAAACTTCACCAGCACATGCAACAACTCCATCGAAATATCCTTTTTGGGGTCTTCCTTACCAAGTGGTGGTAAGCGTTGCAAAATCAACAATTCCTCCTCAGTCGGTTTCTTTTGATATAGACTCTGAAAGTTGAGCCAATGCTGCTCAATAATCCTATCGGGTATAATCCGACTGTCCAAAAGCGCTTGTTTACCCGCATCAATACCCCTCAGTATCGGGGCAATAAATTTGGCAGGCAGAATCATTTCCTTTGAATAATTGAGGCGTTGCGCTTCTGAACGCCGCCATTCGTAAAGCCGCAATAAAAAAAGCTGTTTATGCTGCTTCACACTTTGCATCATCGTATTCATCAACGCCTCGCGGTGCGGGTCACGAGCGTAATACTGAGGGGTTTCCCACCTTTGAATTTCCGACTCAACCCATGTCGTGCGTTTGGTTTTATTCAAACGGCGCGTGAAATTTTTATATAAATCATGCAAATGTAACACATCGCTCAAAGCATATTCCAACTGTTTTCTTTTCAACGGGCGGGCTTCCCAATCC
Source organism: Saprospiraceae bacterium (assembly GCA_043747725.1). Classification (GTDB taxonomy): domain Bacteria; phylum Bacteroidota; class Bacteroidia; order Chitinophagales; family Saprospiraceae; genus JAAFJT01. Next base: position 1,542 of record JAYTON010000072.1, on the reverse strand, counting down.
GTAGCTGCATAGCCTTTATCAAGGGCAACATTGAGTTCTTTTTCGACCAATTTGCCGTACGAAGTCGGGTAGCCATGTCCAATAAAACCAGCGGCAATCTGCGTATCAAACACATTTCGAGGTATAGTCCCCCAATTTTGATTTAAAAGACGGTAATCATTTTCTCCTGCATGAGTCAATTTAAGTATATTTTCATCTTCCACAAGTTGTAAGAAAAAACTCAAATCCTCTATTTTTATCGGGTCAATCAGATAAAAACCTTTCGGAGAAGCCACTTGTATCAAACACAAAAGGGTCTCAAAACGTCTCTCTCCAATAAACTCTGTATCTAAAGCTATCCATTCAACATTTCTATTGGTCTCATAAAAATCTTGGAGCGCATCAGGTGTTTCTACAAGGGTATATTCTAAAGTTGTTGACATAACTATCGTTTGGTTATACTACCGATTCTAAATTTTATATCTTGTAAAAGTAATCATTAAACTTAATTTAAGAAAAAAATAATCTGATTATTTTATGTTTCTCCCTACTTTCGCTTTCAAAAAAAGGATGATTTATACTCAAGATAATATCAGCGAATTCGAGCAAGCCGCTTCAAATAAATACGCTGAAAACAAGAAAGCCTTAGAACGACTGAAAATAAAGAAGGGAAAAACGGTGGATGATGCTTTCCACGCCCTGCATAAAGCTGTTTTTGAAGAAACGAATTGCCTCCAATGTGCCAATTGTTGCAAAACAACTAGCCCCATTTTTACAGACAACGACATTGAACGCATCGCCAAACACCTCAGAATGCGCCCGGCGGATTTGATTGGTAAATATCTCCATTTGGATGATGAAAACGACTATGTTTTGAATGCTTCGCCTTGTATTTTCCTTGATGCAGATAATTATTGCGCTATTTATGAAGCTCGCCCGCGCGCTTGTAGAGAGTATCCACACACGAACCGAAAAAATATGACCGGTATTTTGAAATTGACTTTGGCGAATACAAAGGTCTGCCCCGCTGTTTTTGAAATTGTGGAAAGGTTGAAGAAGGTGGGGGTTTGATGCCCCCTCAGTATTTGGAGAGTTTTAGGGCACATCAATATTTTTACAAGTTTTCAAAATAACATACCCTACGATTCCAGCCGTAATGGATGCTAATAATACAGCTATTTTTGAATTTACAATGACTGCATTATTATCTGTAAATGCTAACAAAGTGATGAAAATGGACATTGTAAACCCAATACCTGCTAAAAACCCGACGCCTATCAAATGCTTTTTGGAAATATCTTCGGGCAATGTACAAACACCCCAATAAATAGCGGCTAAGCTAAAAACCACAATGCCTAATGGTTTACCCAAAACGAGTCCTAAAAAAATACCTAAACTGTTATTACTCCATAAATTTTGAGTCCAATCAGTAGAAAATACAATGCCTGTATTAGCAAGTGCAAAGATGGGCAAGATGATAAAAGCGACGGGATAATGTAAATAATGTTGAAGATTAAATGAAGGTGATTTTTCATCGCCATTGCCAAAAGGGATAGCAAAAGC
>JAYTON010000071.1:0-13395 GCA_043747725.1 Saprospiraceae bacterium | reverse complement strand
TTGTAATTCTTACTGTCTTTGAAAGGGCTGATAATACAAATTGTTAACAAAATAACATTCTGTTGACAATTTGTGATGCCTTTTACAGGGTAACCCTATTTGATAATCAATATTTTATCAAATCACCCCCTCAGTATAGAGCATCAAAAATCTCTTAATTAAATTGGAGGACGCAAATTGCGTCCTCCAATTTTAAAACAATGTATATTGTTTCGATTAACTTTCCAACGCTGCGGCACCGCCTACAATTTCAGATAATTCCTTAGTGATTGATTCTTGACGGGCTTTGTTGTAATTAATACGGAGCGTTTTCAAAATTTCGTTCGCGTTTTCAGTCGCTTTGTCCATTGAAGTCATCCGTGCACCATGTTCAGAAGCGTGTGTATCGAGTAAAAATTTATAGAAACTTGTCTGTAAAATACTCGGCACAAGTTCTTGGAGCAATGTTTCTTGATCGGGTTCAAAAATATAGTCCGCTTTTTTCTTTTTCGGCTCACCTTTTACGATTTCCAATTTTTGAACAGGTAAAAATTGCACTGACTCAGCAAATTGCATCGCTGCATTTTTAAAACGGCTGTACGCTACTGATACATGGTCATACTTTTTCGCTTCAAAGCCATCCATGATTTGTTGAGCCACTAACTTCACATTATCAAAACTCAAATCGCTGAAAGTATCCACATAATCCGTAATAACTGTGCAATTCGTATAACGGCGACGGAAATAATCAGCCCCTTTTTTACCAATGCAGATGATTGTTAACTTACCATTATCGCGCTGTTTTGCATATTTTTCATTGATAGTCGCAACGGCTGCCTTGATAACATTTGTATTAAACGCCCCCGCCAAACCACGATTAGAGGTTACTACAACCATACAAGCATTCTCAATTTCACGCTCTACACCAAACGATGTGCTGCTATCACCATCCAAATTTGACAGGATATTAATCAACATCTCGTTGAGTTTATCAGCGTAAGGACGCATCTGCACGATAGCCGTTTGCGCTCTGCGGAGTTTCGCCGCCGATACCATCTTCATCGCCTTTGTAATCTGCTGCGTAGAAATAACCGACGCAATTCGGATACGGACTTCTTTTAAACTTGCCATTTTTATTGATTAATTCTTAAATCCAATGGATCAAACCCATACTCTTCAATCAGTTGATTAATAGTGAAATTTTGGTTTAAAACAGTTATGTCATCATGCCAATTCATTATCAACCAAGGCTTATTATCATTTTTAGCCACCCAAACTTTCCGAGATTTTGTAAAAAGCCAAATGACTTGTTCAACGCCAAAATCCAAATACTTTTGAGTTTTGTTGACAAAATATTCATCAAAACTATCTACTGACTCAGGTGCTGCTTTTGTATCTACTTCTACAACTATCAAAGGTGGAAAATCAGCGTATTTCCCCTTCGACAATCTTTCAACGGTAATATCAGAGCGGTGATAAATAGCAATATCCATAGATAAATTATCGCCTACTCGCATATTGAGACCTAATTCACCGTACAATATTGTATAGTCATTCTTTAATTTGGGTAATAAATACCCAACTATTAAAGAAATAAAAAACGATTGAAGTGTGCTACTACCTATAACTCCTTCTTGATTCAATTTTCCCGATAATACATTTTTATATCCACGATAATAAATAGGCTTGCCATTCATTACTTCGTAAATAAGAGAATCCGGCACTTTCGGCGTTTTTTTTTTTTATAATTAATTCCGGTGTAATCATTTTATGATCAATTTTTCACCAAATTAAACTTTTTTTCTCTTAAAATCAAAAAATCTATTTATCAATGCCTTATAAATTGATAAAAACTGAGGGGCTATTCAATTAATTTAACTTTATATTTTTTCAGAAACTGTCCAAATGAAAAGAAAGCCTTATCTATATCTCGTATTGCGAATGAGTACGTTTTACACATTTCTTCAATAAACGACTTATATTTTTCATCATAAAACTTTTTCTTTTCAGGCTCTTTCAATGTGTTTTTTACATTTTTAAAAGAGGAATCTCCTTGTAAAAATAAATAAGCTCGATGAATGTGTTGGTCATAAATTGGATAGAAATCTGGTTGAATAATATGCATAAGAAAAACTTTCCAAACAAACGAAACTTTTCCAAATTCTTTATCAAAAACATTTAAATCAAAATTTTTTTTCAACTCATTAATGTGCAATATTTTAGATAAAATATTTTTATTCAATCCTTTAAATTTTCCTTGATGCTCCCCATTTTCATTAAATCCGCTTAATAGAGTACCATTCTTCCATGTATATAAATTTATCAAATCCTCGACTTCCAATATTGATTTACCAATATTATCATCGTACAAATTCATTTTATCATAATTATAAAATGAACTCCATTGTTTAACGAAGCTATCAAAATCCGTGTTAGAAAATTCGAGTATAGGATATTTCATTTTAATTTTAAATTATCCCCCTCAGTATAAATCTCATTTTGCATAAAAAAAGTTAAAAATACTGAGGGGGGGGGTTATATCTCACAAATTATTGATTATCAATTACTTAACTTGAGAAACTACCTCAGCTGCTAATGCTTTCACAGTTGCCAAATCAGCATTCTCCAACTTACCTTGACGGAAGTTTTCGAGGATATCTTTGTGGCGTGTTTCAAGAGCTAAATAGAAAGACTCTTCAAAAGCACGGACTTTATTCAAAGGTAATAAACTCAACAAATTGTTTGAACCAGCATACATAGACGCTACTTGTTTTTCAACCGATACCGGTGCATATTGAGGTTGTTTCAACAACTCCACGTTGCGCGCTCCTTTGTCCAAAACCGCTTTTGTCGCTGCATCGAGGTCAGAACCAAATTTTGAGAAGGCTTCCAATTCCCGATATTGCGCTTGGTCGAGTTTCAAAGTACCCGATACTTTTTTCATGGATTTAATCTGAGCGTTACCACCCACACGCGATACCGAAATACCTACGTTGATAGCCGGACGTACACCCGCGTTGAAAAGACCTGATTCCAAGAAAATCTGACCATCTGTAATCGAAATCACGTTTGTCGGGATATATGCCGAAACGTCACCCGCTTGTGTTTCGATAATCGGAAGGGCTGTTAATGAACCGCCACCTTTCACGATACCTGCATCTTTCAATGATTTGGGTAAATCGTTCATTTGATTAGCTAAATCATCATTATTGATAATTTTTGCAGCCCGCTCAAGTAAGCGTGAATGCAAGTAAAATACATCACCCGGATATGCCTCACGTCCCGGAGGACGACGCAATAACAAGGAAACTTCACGATAAGCCACCGCTTGTTTCGACAAATCATCATAAATAATCAAAGCCGGACGACCTGTATCACGGAAAAATTCACCAATTGCAGCACCTGCAAAGGGGGCATAAAATTGCATTGGTGCCGGCTCGGCAGCTGAAGCTGAAACGATAACCGTATAAGCCATTGCACCGTTTTCTTCCAAAATACGCGCAACTTGAGCCACCGTAGAAGATTTTTGACCCGAAGCCACATATATACAAAAAACAGGCTCGCCCCGATCATAAAATTCTTTTTGATTGATAATCGTATCCAACGCAATCGCCGTTTTACCCGTTTGGCGATCACCGATAATCAATTCACGTTGACCACGACCAATCGGAATCATCGCATCAATGGCTTTGATACCCGTTTGAAGTGGCTCATTAACAGGCTGGCGGAAAAGAACGCCCGGTGCTTTACGCTCCAAAGGCATCTCGTAACGTGTACCTGTAATGGGACCTTTACCGTCAATCGGCAAACCCAATGTGTTCACAACACGACCGATTAAGCCTTCGCCTACTTGAATCGACGCAATACGCGCAGTACGACGAGCTATTGAACCCTCCCGAATGCCATCGCCAGCACCCAGTAATACCACACCCACATTGTCTTCTTCAAGGTTCAACGCGATAGCTTGAGTACCGTTTTCAAATTCTACTAATTCACCTGCTTGAACATTGTTCAATCCATAAATGCGAGCGATACCGTCGCCCACTTGCAATACCGTACCTACTTGCTCAAGCTCGGTTGCTGAGGAGAAACCACTCAATTGTTGTTTGAGTATCGCTGATATTTCTTCCGGTCTTACGTCAACCATTTTTATATTATTTTATTGATTTTAAAATTTATCTATTAATCTAAAATATTGATTTTCAATGTATTAATACTGAGGGGTTACCTATATTTTACTTTTATTAAAGGAACTAAAGCTTTCGATCCTTTCTGCATTGGTCCTAACCAAGTTTGCAAATTTTTTTTCGCAGCAATATTAAGTTCGGTAAAAAGTTTTTTATAAGTCGTGTCATTATAAACTCTAACGTAAATTGAATTATCAGTTTGGTTTATAAAATTAAATTGGTCTTGTCCAAATTTACAGTCCTTAACACGCACGTCTGCTACTTCAAGTGTTATTTTTCCTTTATAAATTAAAGTATCTTGTTCGGTATAATTTGTTGAACCCAATGTAGTATTTGTCCTTTCACAAGATGTCGTCGAATTGTCTTTTTTACAACTTATAATAAGAAAGACAGAAAATAATATTAAGAATAAAATATTATTCATGTAAATATTGATTTTCAACTATTTATACTGAGGGGGTACACTTAAACCTTACCTCTTCTCAATTTGAGACTCATAAATATTCCCTTTAAATTCCTTCTTCAATGTCTCTAATTTATGAGCAACACTCGCATCATATAATTTATCACCGAACTCAATCACGTAACCGCCAATCAAGTCAGGATTGACGATTTCTTCAATTTCTACATTTTTAGCAGTCGTTGAACTGTCTATTAATTTAGTGCGGAGGTCTTCAAGTGCCTCTTTACTGAGGGGTGCTGCGGTTGTCACTTTTACCGTTGTGATGCCTTGCATTTTTTTGTATTCTGCTATAAAATCAGCCGCTATTTCAGGTAAAATATCTTCCCGATTTTTAGTTATACATATATTAATAAAAGCCATCGTCACATCATCAAAACTTTCTCCGAAGAGAATTTTCATGATGCTTTCCTTCTTATCGGCATTGATAATTGGGCTTTTCAGCATCAGATACAAATCCCTATTCTTCATTGCTTGGTTGAGGCTTTCCATATCCCCGACCACCGATTGCAAATTGCCCCGCTCAACGGCAAGGTCTATTAACGATTTGGCATAACGCCCGGCTACTCTTGTACTTACTGACATTTTTTATCAATTGATAATTGATAATTGAAAATTAATAATTGACAAATGAACATTGAAATACTTTAATCATATCTCAATTTTCAATTGTCAATTCTCAATTTTCAATTGAAAATTAATTAAGGTTCATTTCTTTCACCAATGTATTCACGAAAGCCACTTGCTCGGCATTACCTTTGAGTTCTTTACGAATAACTTTTTCAGCAATTTCTAAAGCCAATGTACCGGCTTGGTTTTTCACATCCGTGATAACAGCCAATTTCATGTTTTCAATCTCTTGCTTAGCATTCACGATGATTTTAGAAGCCTCTTCTTTCGCCGCATTTTTCGATTCATTGACGATAGCAGTTGCTTGTTCTTTGGCTTCTTTAAGCATTTTCATGCGCTCCTCACGGGCTTGTGCAAGGATTTGCTCATTTTCAGCTTTCATGTTCGCTACTTCCAAACGGGCAATTTCAGCAGAACCGAGAGCATCGGCAATACCAGTTTCACGGTCTTTCAAGGCTTGCAAAATAGGCTTGAATGCCTTGCGACCAATTGGAATCCATACTAAAAGGAAAACAAGGGTCGTCCAGAACAACAAACCGAAATCGGGTTTAATAGGAGAAAAGTCTGCGAGGAAAATCATTTTTATAGAAATTTATATTTGTCTAATTGATAGTTTTTTTTGGAAACTCGCGGCTATCAACCAACCGTTGACAGCACGCGAGTATGTCTTTTTCGACGGATTAAACGAAGAATGACAAAACGATTGTTGCCAAAGCTGCACCCTCAACGAGAGCCGCTGCGATCAACATATTCGTACGGATGTCACCCACCGCTTCAGGCTGACGAGCGATTGCTTCCATTGCCTTACCACCGATTTGTCCGATACCGATGCCCGCTCCGATTACCGCGAGACCTGCACCTACTGCTGCTAATGTACCAGTCATGTTAAAATTTATTTATAAATGGATGAAAAAAATTCTCTACCGATATTTAGCCCCTCTGGGGCAACTACTTAAACAACTATTAAAGAAAATTTTTAATGTTTTAATGATGCTCTTCTGCATGATGATGTTCTTCAACAGCTGCACCTATATATAATGCTGATAAAAGTGTAAAGATAAACGCTTGCAAAAATGCCACAAGTAATTCCAATAAGTTCATAAATGCTACAAACGGAACGGCTATCAAAGCACCACCTGCCGAACCGCCGATACTCGCACCCGCATTACCGAAAATGAATACAAGACTCACGAGCGTCATGATAATAACGTGACCTGCTGTGATGTTGGCAAAAAGACGTATTAATAAGGTGAAAGGTTTGATGAAAATAGAAGCGAATTCTATCGGTGCCATCAATATTTTAATGGGCAACGGCACACCCGGCATCCAAAAAATATGCTGCCAGTAGTTTTTATTGCCGCTAAAAGTAACAACCAAGAAGACGATTAATGCTAAAATAATAGTAGAACTGATATTCCCCATGACATTTGAACCGCCTGGGAAGATAGGAATCAAGCCAAACAAGTTGTTGAACAAAATGAAAAAGAACAGCGACATCAACAGCGGCATATACTTTTCATATTTCGGTCCAATACTCGGTTTAGCCACATCATCGCGAATAAACGTTACAAACGGTTCAATAAGATTAGTCAAACCGCTCGGTGCTTTATTCGGATTCTTTTTGTAAGAGTTAGCAACTTTGATGAATATAAAACCAATCAAAAGCAACGCTAATATCATCGTGAAAACATTTTTCGTAATAGAAAAATCAATCCATGATGATGAATTAGTCAATTTACGGCTTTCTTCAAGTTCGTAACATTGACCTTTATATTTTACATAATAAGTATCTTGCTTTTTACCATTAGGCAATACTGTTTCATTAGAAAAAGAATAATGCCCGTCGTGAATCTCTTCCAAATCAACTTCGCCTTGTGGCAATCCTTTCGCTTTTTTAACAACATCATGCGCTAAGACAAAACCGTTAACCGCTTTTTCTCCATGATGAAACATGCTGCTCATGCCCATTGTCATCCCCCCCTCAGTATCGTAAGCAAAAACGGGCAAAGGCAAGTGAAAATCGCCAAATAAATGAAACTGATGCGCATCGCTGATGTGGTGCATCACCGCTGGCACCGGATCATATTTGTCAGATTTTTTTTCTTCAGGATGGCAATCATCATGTGTGGCAGCAGCGTGAGTGTCGGCTGCGTGGACAGACGTATCAGAATTTTGTGCCGTTGCCGGCGACGGCACGTTCTGATTATCGTGTTGAGCCGAAAGCGTTGTGAACGTCAATGTGCTCAGGACCACAGTATATATTAGATTCTTCAAACTCATCGTATAATCGTATATAGAATTGTATATATGTTCTTGAAAACGGTGCAAAGGTAATGCGTCCGAAGGTATAAAAAAAGCGTATTTCAAACTTTTTTCTATTGTTTTTCATTATTTTTCTAAAAAAAAGAGATAAAAACCTCTTTTTGAAAAATCATCGCTTAAAGGAAATTTAACTGATTTGTATAAAAATTAGGCAAAATACTGAGGGGGGCAATTTTAATTTTTCAACCTGATTTTCTACAAAACTTTTAACTGCTTTTAGTGAAATAAAAAAACGAGTAGTTTTTACGACTACCCGTTTTTTAAAATTATATGATGTTTAAAAAATTTCTTAAAACTCCGCACTACCCGGATAACGCGGAAAAGGTATCACATCGCGGATATTGCCCATGCCCGAAATGAACTGCACCAAACGCTCAAAACCCAAACCAAATCCCGCATGAGGACACGTGCCGAAGCGACGCGTATCCAAAAACCAATACATTTCTTCGGTCGGAATGTGCATTTCCTCCATGCGCGTCATGAGTTTATCCATGCGCTCTTCGCGTTGTGAGCCGCCGACGATTTCGCCGATGCCAGGAAAAAGAATATCCATTGCTGAAACCGTTGTGCCGTTATCGTCTTGACGCATATAAAATGCCTTGATTTCCTTAGGATAATTGGTCAAAATGACTGGTTTTTTGAAATGTTTTTCCACCAAATAGCGTTCATGCTCGCTTTGCAAATCCGTACCCCAGCCTGTTACGGGGTATTTGAATTTGCCTTTTTTATTAGGCGTTGAATCCAATAAAATATCAATCGCTTCCGTATAAGTCAATCGTTGGAATGGTTGCGCCAAGACAAATTCCAATTTTTCAATCAGACCCATATCGCCGCGCTCATTTTGAGGCTTTTGTTTTTCCTCATCATCAAGGCGTTGAGCAAGGAAAGACAAGTCTTCTTTGCAGTTTTCTAAGCTGTATTGAATACAAAACTTCAACATATCCTCCGCCAAATTCATATTATCTTCCAAATCAGCAAATGCAACCTCTGGCTCAATCATCCAAAACTCCGCTAAATGGCGCGAAGTATTGGAGTTTTCAGCGCGAAAAGTCGGTCCAAATGTATAAACCTTACCCAAAGCCAAAGCTGCCAATTCCGCTTCAAGCTGCCCCGAAACCGTCAAGCTGGTAGGGCGTTCAAAAAAATCTTTTTTGTAATCTACATCCCCCCCCTCAGTACGAGGCGGTTTTTCTACATCAAGCGTCGTCACTTTGAACATTTCACCTGCACCCTCTGCGTCTGAAGCCGTAATAATAGGTGAGTGCATATTGTAAAAACCTCTATCATTAAAAAATTTATGAATAGCAAACGACAAGGCATGGCGCACGCGGAAAACCGCACTAAACGTTTGAGTCCGAAAGCGCAAATGCGCTATTTCACGCAAAAATTCCAAGCTATGCTTCTTTGGTTGAAGCGGATATACTGAGGGGTCGCAGTCGCCGAATATCTCGATTGTATCAGCAATGACCTCCACAGACTGCCCTTTGCCTTGCGATTCGACTACTTTTCCTTCAAAACAAACAGAAGCCCCAACGGTAATCCGTTTCAAAGTCGTCGCATCTGCCGTTTCAGGATTCACCACTATTTGCAAATTGCCCAAGCATGAACCATCGTTCAAAGCCACAAACTGATTGTTCCGAAAAGTCCGTACCCAACCCATGACGGTCACGTTGTTACCCGTCTGACTACCCCTCAGTATTTCACCTATTTCAATTCTCTTTTTCATATTTTTTATTTATCTAAAAATAACCTCGATTTTTTGAAGGCGCAAAATTATAGAAAACTCTACTGAAAAGCATTTTTTTTATCAATAACTTTACGCAAATTCATCACTCATCATTTATCATTCATCATTTTATGCAATCTATTATTTCATTTATAAAAAGAAAAATCTTCCGCGACGCCCGCGAACGCTGGAATCATAATTTCAAAAAAGGGCGTTGGAATGGCTTGCGCGACCCCGAAGAGCAACGTCGCTTGGCAGTGACCGCTGATTTGGTCAGACAATATAAAGGAGTGGATTTGCCTAAAATCCTTGAAATCGGTTGTGGTGAAGGCTATTTTAGGCAATATTTGAATAAAGAGGATTTTTCAGAATTTATAGGTACTGACCTTTCCGACGTGGCGATTACAGAAGCAAAAAAGCTTTTTGAAGATGATAAAACGTATTTTATAGCCTCGGATATGCATACCTATCAACCGCCTAAACTGTATGATTTTATTATTTTCAACGAATGTGTTTATTATACGCCTGATGTAACTGCTTTGGTCAAAAGGTTTTTCCCTTATTTAAAATCCGATGGATATTTTATCATCAGTGTTCATCATAATTTTAAATGGCATCAACAAATTTGGGATAAAATAATGGTTATCACTTCAAAAATTGATGAAAAAACGGTTGTGAACAGCTACGACACCTGGGATATTCGTGTTTTGAAGCCCATGTAAAAATACCATGTTCTCCCCACATGCAGTAAAAATTACCAATAAAATCTAAAAATACTCAGGGGTCTCAAGGATGAAGTTGAGAATATACAGCCTGCCAACTTTGTACACATAAATCATTGATTGTATGCCAATCGTTTTCTGAAATCTTTTCTTTTTTATTATCTCTCAAAACCATAGCTTCTACGCGCAGACGGGCATAATCTTTAAATTTTTCAATAGGTTCACCATTATAATATAGCGGCTGTTTGAGCCAAAATCTGTTCCCAATCTGCGGTCGTATGTTGTGGCTCTCTGCCAATAATCCACCATTCTAACTCTTATTTCGACATGGTTTTGACATCAAAAGGTTGATCACTCAGGGCATTTATTTGAGCATAATATTTTTCTAAAAAGGGCAAAGCCTTCGCACAATCCTCTCTACTCTGGGCGGCGTTATTTAGCGTCCTTTAATAAGGGACAGACTTGGGAATCAGCCCAGAAGATATTGGCGAAGACTTGGCAAGGGGATATGAAAGCTATAGCCCCCCTCAGTATGAAATTGGATGATGCGACGGTATATGAATCGTATATCAAATATCCGACAAATGTTAAGTTGTTGTGGGACAGTACGAAGTGGCTATTTGAGCGGATTAAGGAAATGCAAGACTAAATGCAAGACTTAATCAATCGCCACTCGGAAGTGCGTTTGGTACTGAGGGGTATAGAAAAGCAACATTGTGAGAATTTCTTTGAACGCTTCAAGACGATCAAAAAAGTACATTTTCAACAGGGGCTGAACCTGAAAGACCCCCAAAGTTTTAAAGAAGTGGTCAAAGATCGAATCGTCAGTTTTTACAAACCCTATTGACGTCCCATCGTCAGAGGTAAAGAAGCCAAAGATGTTGAATTCGGTGCCAAAGTCCATATGAGCCAAGCGGGCGGCATCAATTTTATTGAAAAACTATCATTCAAGGCTTTCCATGAAGGCAATCGCTTGCTGTCATCTTTGGCTTTCCACAAACGTATCACAGGACACTCTTGCAAACAATTTGGCGGCGATAAAATCTATGCGACTAAAAAAAAATCGAGCTTTTTGCAAGAAAAAAGGCATTGCAACCTGTTTTGCCAAGCAAGGAAACCCCAATTGGAAGAAAAAAGATAAAGAACAACATGACGCCAAATCCAAAATGCGCCAAATTATCGGTAAAGCTCGTGCCACCCGATTAGAAGGCAGCTTTGGTAATGAAAAAATCATTACCTACTCAATAAAATCAAAGCCCGAAACGAACACACGGAAGTCGTCTGGATTTTTTTCGGCGTTTTAACCGCTAATGCCTCCATCATAGCACAAAAAAGGTTCGAAACGCACCAAGGCAATAAACAATCTAAGCCACCTCCTCAACTGCCCCTTAAACCTAAACCCAAAATCCAACAAGCGACGTGATTGAGATGAGGTTAACTATTTGAGTCTCTTTTTTAAATCTTCTTATCTCTTTAAGCCTCTTGGGCAGAGGGGACACAAGAGCTATGTCATTATGAAATGGAAAAAACATAAAAGCCTCAAACAAGCGAGTCAATATTAAGGCTTTTCAATATTTATCGCCTTTAAAGAGGCTGATAATAAAAATTGTCAACAAAATAACATTCTGTTGACAATTTGTGAAGCCTTTTAAAGGGTGAACCTAAATAACTCTAATAACAACATGGCTTATTCGGGATATTTTTGTCTGTGATATACCGAAACTTGCTGCTTAATGTTCTTGCAAGGCATTCGTTTTCTGGATGCTGACATATCAAAGCGATTAGCTAAAACGCTAAAAATGGGATAATTCTTTAGATAATAAAGGCAAAAAGCCAATTTATCAGCATCGGTTGGTAGTTTTGATTTTCTACCGCCCCCAATTCTTCGCTTACGCTTTTACTGTAATAGGCAACATGCTCTGATTCAGTAACCAAAATGCTGAACCTGTTTAATATAATTTGAAAATATTTTTTCGATACGCCTAAAATTTGGCGCATTTGATTACTACTTCTGATACCAAATGGTAATTGTTCTTTTTGCATCTGCATAGATTTTATCTTATGCTTTGCAATTTAAGAAGATAACTTTTTATTTATGAATTTGGCTAATCAATATCTTAACCATATAATATCTAACGTCTATTTTCTAATATCTCTTTATTGCAATATCATATCTTTTTCCTCCACCATTCGGCGAATATTGATCAACGCATAACGCATACGACCTAAAGCCGTGTTAATGCTTACGCGCGTCAATTGAGAAATTTCCTTGAAGCTCATGTCCGCATAATGGCGCAAGATAACCACTTCGCGTTGCTCGGATGGCAAAGCGTCAACCAGATAGCGAATACGGTCGTGTGCTTGGCTTCTCATGATGCCTTGTTCAGGGCTCTCATCCGATAGGCTGAGGACATTAAAAATATCAAAATCATCATTAGACCCAACTGTTGGACGGCGTTTGTCACGGCGGAAATAATCCACACATAGGTTGTGCGCGATACGCAAAGCCCATTGTAGAAACTTGCCTTCGTGATTGTAACGTCCGCTGCGAAGCGTGTTGATGATTTTAATGAAAACTTCTTGAAAAATGTCTTCCGCAAGTGCTTGGTCTTTACAGAACAAGTAAATGGAGGTGTAGATTTTAGCCTTGTGACGACGGAGGAGCGTTTCAAACGCTTTTTCATTGCCGTCAAGGTACATTTCGATTAGCTGGTGGTCACTTACAGAAGTGATAGCTTGTTGCATAACTTGCATAACTAAATAATTTTTCAGACTTGTTGAGAAAATGTTTATTATTCAGTGTACAAGTTTGCTATCGATAGGCAATGAAATTTAAGTGAAAAATTAATTTTAAATGAAGTGATATAGTCTCTTTGTGTCTGACTATTAAGCCAAAGATAAAGCCATTTTATTGAACTAACCAAGAGGCTTATTCTTTTTAACATCTATTTTAACACTTTTTTAACCAAAACACCTTTTTTAGGGTAGTTTCGATTTAGAATATTTCTTAAAATTAAAATTACATTAAACTCTTAAAATTAAAATTAAATTTTGAATACATACACAATTTTAAAATTAAAAAAATTTGAAGCCTTAATTTGTAATTAATTCCAAACAAAATTCTGTTATAAATTATTTTATACTTTTTTTTAAATTATTGAAAATATTTTTAATTACCTAAAATACTGAGGGGTATTAAATTGTACTTTATGCAATTTTTAACATTTCCTTGATAATCAAACGCATCTTAGGTTCTGCTCCAATAGCTATGGCAATGACATCTTCAACCGTGGTTTCTTTAATGGCTTCAATGGGGAAACATTTATTAGATACAATCGAAATGACCAGAACTTTTAAATCCGAATGGCG
>JAYTON010000070.1:0-33009 GCA_043747725.1 Saprospiraceae bacterium | reverse complement strand
ACGTCAACAAGATGCCCGAATCGGAAAAATACTATCTGCAATCCTTAGACATCTATGAGCGGTTGTCCAAAAGCAACCCCCAGCAGTTTGAACCCTATTTGGCGAAAACGGCAATGAATTTGGGCAATTATTATAATACCGTCAACAAGATGCCCGAATCGGAAAAATACTATCTGCAATCCTTAGACATCTATGCGCGGTTGGCAAAAAGCAACCCGCAGCGGTTTGAACCTGCTTTGGCGACAACGGTAATGAATTTGGGCAATTATTATAAAACCGTTAACAAGATGCCCGAATCGGAAAAATACTATCTGCAATCTTTAGACATCTATGAGCGATTGTCCAAAAGCAACTCGCAGCAGTTTGAACCCGCTTTGGCGAGAACGGCAATGAATTTGGGCATTTATTACTCTGACGTCAACAAGATGCCCGAATCGGAAAAATACTATCTGCAATCCTTAGACATCTATGCGCGGTTGTCCAAAAGCAACCCCCAGCAGTTTGAACCCTATTTGGCGAAAACGGCAATGAATTTGGGCAATTATTATAAGACCGTCAACAAGATGCCCGAATCGGAAAAATACTATCTGCAATCCTTAGACATCTATGCGCGGTTGCCCAAAAGCAATCCGCAGCAGTTTGAACCCGATTTGGCGACAACGGCAATGAATTTGGGCAATTATTATAAGGACATCAATAAGATGTCCGAAGCGAAACAATACTATCTGCAATCCTTAGACATCTATGCACGGTTGTCCAAAAGCAACCCGCAGCAGTTTGAACCCAGTTTCGGTTTGACACAAATTAATTTGGGTTTGTTTTATCAAAAACAAAAGGATTATGCACAAGCCGAAACATATTTGACAAGTGCGTTATCCATTTATGAAAAATGGGAAAAAGTAGCGCCAGCAGTATTTGGCAACAATCGAAAAAGAATGTGGCTAAATGTTAAAGCCTTTTATGAAGAATGGATAGGAGGAGCAAGCACAGCAACCGAGAAGACCGCTTTAGAACAGAAGCTGAAAGACTTAATAACAAGAGAATAGACCGCCTTAAAATACAGCAAAATACTGAAAGGTCTCCAATTGAGAGCACTTTTGTCATTCAGCAGGAATCTGTTTGTCGCTTGGATAAAGGAGACAAACAGATTCCTTCTGAATGACAAAAGTGATCCCAGCAAATGGGACGATGATATATTAAACAGCGACGATAAAAACTGGAATAATATTTGTTTTATTCATAATAAATCCAAAAACAAACCCACCTTGAGCAGACCTGCTTAAATTATTCTTTCTTAATTCAAAAAAATCATTCTATATGAATGCAAACAAGTTGAAGAGCGCACAGCTCAAGATGATTGACAGCGTATTGGGTATTTTTAAAACCAAAGATGCTGTACTTGACCAACGCCCGGCGGTCAAAAAAGATATAGCGGAACTCAAAAGTTGCCGCGAAGAAATTGCTAAACAACTAAAATTCGTCAAACCCAGCGCACAACATGCCTCAAATAGAGATGTGTGTCGCGAAAAACTGAGGGGGTATTGCATGGAATATGCGCCTTATCTCGTTCGTCTGGGGCGCGATATGGAAGGCGATTTTTTGGTGGATACTTTCAGTAGTCCTTCAAAAATGTGCAAAAAAGAATCGTCTATGATTGCCTTCGCCGGCTCGCTTATTGAGCAGTTGACGGAGAATTTGGAAGACTTAGCAGATGTCGGCATCACACAAGAGAAAATTGATGCCATCAACGACTCATTAGAGGATTTGGGTGGCATGAATGAAGCGGGCGATTTGCAGAACAAAACGAACGCAAATTTCAGCATCGAAGCGGATAAGCAATTGACCAAAGCCTTATCAACTATGCGTGAAAAACTGGATATTTCTATGAATAGTTTGCGTGATTTGGATATAGAATTGTTCAATTTGTATCAGTTGGCGCGGGTGATGAGCAAGCTCAGCCAAAAATCCACGCAGTTGGTGATAACAATCAATGAGGCAGGCACAGACAGACTCATTGTGAATGCTACAGCATCTGTTCCCTTTTTAAAAGAAACTTTTATCTCCAATTCGGAGGGAATCATCATCATCAAAACAGGGAAAAATAAAGAATTTGAAGTGACCGTTACTAAACCGAATTATTCGGTGGAGCATTTTTATATTGAAAAAATGAAATTGAAAGAAAGCCGCCCCATAGCAGTGACGCTGAAATTGGTGGCTTCAACAAGCGGCAATTAATAAAGACAAATAATTGATGTTTATGCCGATTGGATGTTATGTTCAATCGGTATTTTAGTTTTAGAATCAGGATTCGTTGGATTTTAAAGATTTAATAGAATTTTGTCGCGCTCGGAAATCCTATTAAATCCTAAAAAAATCCTAACCAATCTTGATTCTAATTACTTACCCAAGAAACGCTTTTTTAAACATAGGCATTGTCCGATGTTTAGTAGCCTGTTTGTAAGCAAAAGCTAGAAAAACTCAGCTTAAAATAAGTTCAGTTTGAGGCAAACCAAACTTAGGGCAGCTTAACCTAAGTTTAGGTTAGATGAGAGTGTTCAGGACACAGAGTTTCTTGTCATCCTGTAATGAACTTAAAAACTATGTGTTAATTTTTATCAAAAGAATTATCTTTACTCAAAGCATTGATGATACCCAGTTAACTTTAAAAAACTTACCTATATGAGATTTCACTACAACTTGACATTTTTTAAAATCCTTTTTTGCTTATCTTGGCAATTGCTTCCTTTATATGTCTATGCTCAAATCTTCAATCTGCAGTTTAAAAAAGTAGATTTACCAGAGGACAAATCAATAGGTTCTGTGGATGTTATATTTGAAGACAGCAGAGGATTTATGTGGTTTGGTGGGCTTGCAGGGTTGTATCTGTATGATGGACGTTCAATTACACATTTTGTGAATGACCCCAATGACTCCCTCAGTATAAGTGATAATAAAGTAAGATTAATAAAGGAGGACTATAAAGGTAATTTATGGATTGGTACACAAAATGGTATTAACTATTTTGATGTTAAAAAACGTATATTTAAAAGCTACAATGACAAAGATAAAGATGGTATAGGTATCGAACCTATAAACGAAATACAACAAGATAGAAATAAAAATTTATGGATTACATCCAATAGTGGTATTTATAAATCTGACTCCAACTACCTGAAATTCGAAAACCAATCAAGCAAACTTATAAAAAATAATATTGGGGCTATAAAAGTCTCTGAAACAGGTATATATTTCAACTCCTATGAATTTAAGAATAATGTTGGTATTATCAACTTACATTATAAATCTTTTAAATCCGATTCATTAGTACTTATAAAACCGATTAACGCCAATCCAAGAATAGCGAGTATGGATGACGAAGGCATCCTTTGGCTTAAAAATGATAAAGGCATTTCTTATATTGATACAAAAAAAGATAAGACTCAAGTTTTTGATTATCCGCATTTTAAGAATGATAATATAGGGGCTTTTCTAAAAAAAAATAAAGAAGAATTATGGGTATTTTTAGATAAGAGTTTAGCTCGCCTTGATTACAAAACTGGGAACATTCAAAAATTTATGTATAATTCAGTATTCCCCAATGGCTATCCTAAACAGCAATTAGATATTACGTTTTTAACACCTAATAACATTTTATGGGGGGGATATAACCGAAATAGTGATTTGCTGATTGATAATTTAAATAAGCATGAATTTCAAAATGTTCCATTTAATATTCTCGAAACCTTACCTAACATGCTTTGCTTATATAATATTTATGAATATAGTGCAGATATTTTACTTATTCGCACGAAGGGTGGAACAGGTTTACTAAATATCAATACAGGTGAAGTCAATACATTCAATTATAAACCCAATTATAATCTTGAAGGCTGGAAAATGGGTATTAATTGTTTGCTTGAAGAAAAAGAAGATATAAACAAACTATGGATAAGCACCATCAATGGGCTATTCTTATTTGATAAACAAACTAAAAAATTCGCTAATCTTGAAGAGCAAGTAAAAGACTTTAATATTTTTAGAAATCCATTTAATGCTATTCGTGATTTACACAAAGATAGAAACGGCAATTTATGGATAGCTACTTGGGGCAATGGGGTCTACAAAGTGGATTTCAAAAAAAAGAAAATAATTCCATATCTTAAAGACGGGTTGATTGGAAATACCCGTAGCATCATGGAATCAAAGAATGGGCAAATTTGGATAGGAACAAGGAATGGACTTTGTAAATATATTCCAGATACAGATACTTTTAAAATTTATCGAAACATTATAAACGATCCAGAAAGCATAAGTGAGAATACCGCTTTTGCAATATATGAAGATGATAAAGGCGATATATGGGTTGGTACTTATGGCGGTGGATTGAATAAAATGGATATTAAAACCGAAAAATTTACACATTACACAACGAAAGACGGGTTGATAGATAACAATGTCACTTCAATTATGTCTGATAAAAAAGGTAACCTATGGCTGAGTACATTTACAGGACTTTCTGTATTTAATCCTACTACTAAAAAATTTGATAATTTTACAAATCGCAATGGTTTATTGAATCATTCATTTTCGGCTTTTGCGTTTGGAAAAGGAATCTATTCAAACCGTTTTTATTATTCAGGTAATGACGGTATAGATTTTTTTTATCCTGATAGCATCAAATTAAGCACGCTTGACCCCAACATTTTCATTACCGATTTTAAACTTTTCAATAAAACCGTCCCTATTTCAAAAGGGGAAAAGGATTCAAAACAATTTTATCTTGATGAAGACATCTCTTTTACAAAACATTTAACTCTTGACTATGAGCAAAATGTTGTTGGTTTTGATTTTGCTGCTTTAGACTATTCAGCACCTAAAAACATACAATACGCTTATCAATTGGAAGGTTTTGATACCGCTTGGCAATACGTAGCCAATCAACGGAGTGCTACTTTTACAAACTTGAATCCAGGTGATTACACTTTTAAAGTTAAAGCAACAAATGGGGATGACGTTTGGGGAACAAAACAAGCTGCTATACAAATAACGGTTTTAGCTCCTTGATGGCAGACTTGGTGGTTTAGGGGTTTGGTCGGTCTAACTTTATTCAGTTTAGGTTTTGCCTTTTATCAATACCGAATCAGCCAAATTAAAGAAAGAGAAGCCATTAAAACTACACTCAATAAACGGATTGCAGAAGTCAAAATGGAGGCTTTGCGTTCGCAGATGAATCCGCATTTTATCTTCAATGCCTTGACTTCTATCAACCTTTTTATCCTTAAAAACGATACTGAAACAGCTTCTTTTTACCTTAATAAATTCTCCCGCTTGATGCGCGAAGTGTTAGATCATTCGAGGTCGGATTTGATAACCGTTGAGGAGGAAATAAGCACCTTGAAAAATTATATCGAGATTGAAAAAATGCGCTTTAGAAATGCTTTCAATTTCATCTTGGATATTCAACCCAATGCCCGAATCAGTACAATTCAAGTGCCACCGCTTATTATTCAACCTTACGTGGAAAATGCGATATGGCATGGGTTGAAACATAAAAAGGAAGGTGAGGGATTATTAAAAATTGCTATCTTTGAAGATTCCGATTATTTTTACATTATCGTAGAAGACAATGGCGTGGGTAGAGCAAAAGCGGTGGAATTGAAGAAATTCAATACCAATCAGCATAAATCTCACGGCTTGAATGTGACGGAAGAAAGAATCAAACAATATTCTGAAGCCCATTCTGTAGAGGCATTCGTTGAAACCATAGATTTAGTCAACGCTCATCAGCAACCCATCGGCACGCGCATTGTATTTAAAATAAAAACGACGAATTTTACAAATTAAACTAAAAACCATGAGAGTAGTTTTGATTGACGACGAACCCAACTGTCTTGAAATGTTAGACCTGCTGATTGAAAGGTATTGCCCAATGCTCAATATAGTTGGACAATTTGAAGACCCCTCAGTAGCGGTGGATAAAATACCAGATTTGAAACCCGATTTGGTATTTTTAGACGTTCAAATGCCCAACTTAACAGGTTTTGATGTGATAGAAAAGTGTAATAATACACCTTTTCATGTTATTTTCACCACTGCTTATGAGCAATACGCCCTAAAAGCCTTTAAATACAGTGCCATTGATTACCTCCTCAAACCGATTGATAAAGAGGAATTGATAACGGCTGTTCAAAAAGCGCGGTTTACGCATCAAGCGCATAATCAAGCACAGCAAAGAGATATTTTATTAAATTATGTCAATCCAATCAAGCCTTCAAAGGAAAAAGTGGCTCTGCCCACCTCCGACGGGATTATTTTCATCAATATAAAAGATATAGTCTTTTGTGAATCCGATGGCAATTATACCAAAATCTATATCCAACAAGGCAAGCCCTGCACCTTCACCAAAACCTTAAAGGATATTGAGGAGCTGCTCCACGAAAGTAATTTTTACAGAGTACACCATTCCTATCTGGTCAATTTAAAGCAAGTGGAAAAATATATTCGCACCGACGGTGGCGATATAAAGATGAGCAATGGTAAAATCATTCCTGTTTCAAGGCAGAAAAAGGAGGAGGTATTGGGAGCATTAGCCAATTTATAAATTGACAACGTGACCTAAACCAATTGATAAAAGCCTTTATTCGATGAGTCGGATAAAGGCTTTTATATTTTAATCCCCTTTTATACCAACTATACACTCTACGCTACCAAACATCCTCTAAAGTTTGCTAACTATACAATATGCCTTATTTAAAAGTAGGATTTGTTGCAAATTTATAGTGGAAATACCAGTGTGAGCTAACAAAAATTAAGTGTGCATAACGGCTTTAAAAGTTGGGAATAATCCAAATTATAAAACAAAGCAAATGAATCCCCTTACACTCACTAAAACAATCATTCAAAACTATTTTTTTATGAAAACCTTGACGCATAAGTTGGGCGAACCTGTGCATTTGACTGAGGGGGAGTGTCAAAAACTGTTTGGTGATTTGAAAGCGGATAGGATGATGGCTCAAAAGTTTGCTTTGGTAGTAAATGTGAAAACACAGAAAATTATTTGGCATTTGAATACTGAAAAGTTTTTAAACTATAAAGGTGTATTTGCTACAGAAAAGTTCTTTCTCTCTATTCACGCTGATTTCTTGGTGGATTTCATTAAATGGGTGCAAGCCAATTACATATTTATTTATCAAAATAGTCATGTACTTGACCCTCTCAACCAATGTTCACGCCTGACGGTGCCTTTGAAACTCTATGATGATAAATACCATTGGGTTTTGCAAGAGGTAACACCCTTGCAAGTAGATGCTTCTAATAATTTAGTAACGCACCTCAATATTTATACAGCCTTGCGCCCAATGGAAGAGGGTGAAAAAGTGCAGATTGTCGGCAGATTGTACAACAATGGCTTTGAGGTAAAAGATTGGACAAAATCCGTCTGGAAAGAGTTTTTCACTATCAGACCCTTTGAACTAACACCCGAACAAAGCCGCATAGTGAAAGCATTGGATAAAAATATAGAATTAAGCAATCTTGAAATAGCTCAAGCACTTGTCAAACAAAAGAATACAATAGATGTGCAAAACAAACAAATACTCGCCCGTTCGCGAGAAGCTTTTCCGAATCAATCTTTTGAAACCATAAAAGAGGTCGTGCGCTTTCTCAGAGAGATAGGATATTTTGACAATGGTAATACTTTAGTTGAATGATGGTAATTGTGTATGTACTGAGGGGGTGTTAAATTTACCCGTCTTCTTATCATGCTTTTTTGGCAAATGATATTTGAAATCTTTAAACTAATTGTATGGTAGTATTGAGAGATAATATAACCCGTCATGAATTCGATGAAACCTTTTCTCTGCTCGAAGAATGGTTTATTATCCACCAGTATATGGATTATGCCCATCGAACAAGGCTTATAATGAAGCGTTGGAGTATGCTGAAATTGATGCAACAAAAGGGCGTATTTTCTAAAGAGCAAGTCCGCACTGAAACGGCTAAAATTAGACTGGATATTAGTGAATTGATAGGATTGATATAACGACTGTTTTTGAATCATTTCTTTTATCGAATTATAGTTACCACCCGACACCCATTTATAACCCAATTTCGTAATCAAAAAATGTTACCACAATGAAAAAGATGACATCCAGTACCATCCTTTTAGCGACACTACTTTTTATCGGTTGTCAAAAAGACCTCAATGTCAAGGAGTCTGTACAACCCACTCAACCGATTGACGAAAGCCATTATTATGAACCCTCAAAAGAATTATTGGCTTCTTATGATGCCCTCAGAAATCCATCGGCTCTTAGTACACGGGCTGCTTGCGATTGGATTGAAATACCTGCTGGCTCTACTGATGCGCTGGCAAAAGCGGTGAATGACGTCTGTGCAGGGGGTGTTATTTACTTAAAATCGGGTGTTCATACTGAGACAAAAGCGATTACCATCACTAAACCTGTTATTTTAATAGGTCAAGCAGGAGCTGTATTAAAAATGAAATCAAAATTAGCAACTATTAGCGCAGCAGGATCAGTAGTTCCAACACCGGTTCTTCATTTTTTTAATGCCCCTCGGTCTGCTGTGTTGAATTTGGACATTCAACCTTTGGATTCTGACGGCTCGACAGCCATACTTTTAGAAAACTCTAACGAATCTGCCGTGATACGCAATAAAATAACAAAATTTCAATCTGGCATATCGGTTGAAAAATCAGATCGAGTAGCGATAATAGGAAATACAATAGTAGGCTCAAGTAATTGGCAAACGGGCGGTGACTTCCTTGGAGAGGCTATTACAATAATTAATGGTAAAAGTACTTATATCAGTGATAATGATCTTAGTAATTCCGTATTTGGTATTTGGCCCTGCGACAAGTGGGGAACATTAGAAAGAAACTATACACATGGCAACTTCATCGGCACTATCTTATGCAATGTACCTGCCGGAAACTTTACCATGCCAAATGGTAGAAGGACAGGCTCAGAGTCACCGTCAACAAGTTATAAAGTGCGCAATAATAACTCAACCGATAACCTAAATGTAGGTTACCTTATTATTGATGGCGCCAATAATAACATTATTGAAAATAACAATGCGACTCGCAATGGCTCTTATGATATGGAGCTTACCACTGATACTTATAGATTCGGATTTCTAACCCCTATTTCTTATGATAATACGGTTAATTCAACCTCCTTTCCAAATGTTCGCATCAAAGATTGTGGGCGCAATAACAAAGTGACAGGCGGCATTAAGGTAAATACCACCACCGACCCTTGTAATTAATAAACAGCGCATCTTGTATAATCCAATTAAACAAACAATAACGACGTAGATTGAGCCATTCTGAATTTTCTATCATGGAAGATTTGGGATGGCTTATATTTATTTGTCAATTGTCATAGTATCATTCACCTTAGCACCGAGCAAGTATTATTAAAACAACCAACTTGTCAAGTAGGCTATCCTATTGATTTTCAGCACTTTCAATGTCTTTAAAATCTATCAAGAGACTTCGGGCTTGATTATATCTGCCTACACACGCCATGCTTTTTATTGGGAAATGTTCACCGCTACGCATTGGAGTCATGCCTCATTGGTAGCTTATAATGGCGATGAAATACAACCTAAAAATCCCATCAAAATAAAGGACATCACTCTATTGAATTTTGAGGATTCGACGACTATAAATTATACGCCGCTTCATAAAAAAAACGGTTTGTTTGGCTTCACATCGCAACACGATACGAGCGTTTTATATGAGATACCCCTCAGTAAAAAGGACATTCGAGCCAATGATTTGGTCAGAATAAGCGTTCATGCCTATTTTGAAGAAAAAGATAGAGTGGCATCGCAATGGGAACAAACGATGTTGCAGATTCAATTTAAAACAAAAGAAGGAAAAATACTGAAATCCCGCGGCATTGCCCCACAGCTTTTTATTGGCAATAAAGATTTCAGCATTTGCACAAACGGCACGTCTAACTTATGGGACGAAGTTTATTTATATGTAAAAGTGCCTCCTAAAATCCAATCTGATGGGACGATGTGTATTAATCTTATAAATCCGACTCGGAAGCCTTTGTATGTGGATGATTTGAAGGTGGAATTGTGGTGGGAGTAAATATTTAATAAATGTTGCTATATTTGTTACACTTATTTTTTAACCAACAAACCATCATTTTATGTATTGTCAAAAAATTCTGCTTGGCAGTGTTTTGATATTTGCCAATGCGCTATGGGCAATATGTCAAGAACCTATTTCTCCCTTGTTGAGTTCTTTTCCAGCCTACCAACAACACAAAAGAGAAACAACATTTAATTTAGATTGGATTAGTCTCGGACCCACTTTTAACTCAGCTCGGGCAGATGCCATACAGCTTGATCCAACACATCCCGGAACGATGTACGTAGGCTTCGGTTCAGGTAATCTTTGGAAAACAACCAATAATGGATTGGCATGGAAGCCCATTTTTGAAGACCAGCCTTCAACGGGTATTGGTGATTTTGCATTGGCGCCCTCCAATCCCAATATTATTTATTTGGGAACGGGTGAAAATCTAAAAAAGCCTCGAAATTTTACCATGCCCGGTACAGGTGTCTATCGTTCGGATGATGGTGGCATTTCATGGCGGCATCTTGGACTCAACGATTCTTGGCATATCGGTGAGATTAAAGTGCATCCGACTAACCCCGACATAGTTTTTGTAGCCGTTTTGGGGCATTTATGGTCAACCAATAAAAATCGAGGGATTTATAGGTCAATAAATGGTGGCAAAACTTGGCAACATGTCCTTTATATTGATGAAAAAACTGGTGGAAATGACATTGTTATATCGCCTTCCAACCCCAATATTGTGTATGCTTCTATGTGGGAAGTGTACCCTGGCATTAGCGGAGTGAACAGTGGTGTTTACAAAAGTATTGATGGCGGAAAGACTTGGAAAAAGATGAATCAAGGGTTGCCCTCGGGTAAAGGCAATGGTCGAATAGGTATTGCTGTATCTTATACGAATCCCAACAAAGTTTATATTTTGATGGACAATCTTAATAATGACAAAAACAAGGCTGCTGAAATTTACAAATCTCTCAATGGTGGAAATACTTGGGCAAAAACTCACCGCGATTCATTAATGATTTTTCCGGGTATAGGGTGGTATTTTACGGATATTTATGTCAATCCAAAGAATGATGAGGAAATTTATGGCATGGGCGTCCGCATAGCGCATAGTGTAGATGGTGGGAAAAATTTCGATTTGGTGGCTGGAAATATATTTCATATGACCGCCAGTACAGCCGACATTCTCCATCTTGACCAGACCGAAATGTGGATTAATCCAAAAAATCCCAATCATATGGCTATTGGAAATGATGGTGGTTTTTATGTCAGTTATGACAAAGGAGCTAACTGGATGCACTACAATAATATACCAGTGGGTGAATTTTACGATGTTACGACAAGCTCAGGCAACCCTTATATGGTTTATGGTGGCACGCAAGATGATGCCACTACCTATGGTCCAGCAGAGGAATGGAATTCTCGATTTCCAGACAAATGGAAATATGTGTGGCTTGACCCTTGGTGTGGCGGTGATGGATGTATTACTCAGGTTGATCCAACTGACCCAAATACAGTTTATTGGAGTTATCAGCACGGCGTTATTATGCGAAAAGACATGACAACCGACAGATCAAAATCAATTAAACCCACACTTCCAAAACCCATCAATGATGAATTGAATTATAATTATATCACACCTTATTTTATTTCACCGCACAATCCCCTGACACTTTATCATGCTGGGAATTATGTGTTTAAAAGCATTGATCGTGGAGACCATTGGGATATAATTAGCCCCAACCTGTCCATTTCTTCAAATCCAGAAAAAAAATCTTTTGCCGCGGGTGCCATTGCAGAGTCGCCTATCAAATCGGGTGTTCTTTTTATGGGAACAGATAAAGGTGCAGTATGGGTGACTCTCAACAATGGCTTATCTTGGGAAGAGCGTTCAGTTGGACTACCTAACAATTACATTCGCAGCATTTATCCTTCTAAGTTCAGTGCGTCAAGGGTTTATATCACGCTCACTGGAATTAATTACGACGATCTAAATACTTACGTTTATGTTTCGGAAGATTATGGTCAAAATTGGAAACCGATCAACTCTAATTTACCGAATGAGATAGCCAATACAATTATGGAAGATCCTATGTTTGAAGACATATTATACGTTGGCACTTTTAGAGGTGTTTATATCTCTACTAATCGTGGTATAAGTTGGTCATTGCTGGGTTCAAATATGACGGCTACGGCTATTTCCGACATCGAAATTCAGCGAGATGCCATGGATATGGTGATTGCAACCCATGGAAGAGGTATTTATAAAATGAATCTTCAACCAATACATGAGGCTTTTATGATGGCTTCTTCAAAAAACGACAATCAATTATTTTCTATACCAACGGCTACATTACCTTGGTTTAATGGAGGAGAAGGAACTGGAATAGACCCAAACTTGAGAGAAGGCGAAAAAATTGTATTTTCATTCAATGTACAGGAAGCCAGCAAAGTTATGCTCAAAGTGACTAATGAAACGAACCAAATCTTATGGAGCGAAACCATCAATGCACATAAAGGCATCAATCAATATCGTTGGGATTTAGTCACTAAACGCGTCGAAAGTTTATTACCTTATTTCATTGAATATCGCCAATATATGAAGTCAGGTACTTACAATTTGATATTGGAGGTCAATGGCGAACAATTGAAAAAAACATTTGAGATAACAGATAGAAAAGTAAAGGATTAAGCAAGATATACGAATAATAAAAGCGAAAAGTGCTATCAGAAAGGCATTGGTTAGGATTTGGTATCAATAAAACATCGTTTTATTCTACAAAATCATTTAAATTTGTATAAAATTGCCTCAATACTGAGGGGGTGCTTTACAAAATAATAGTAATCAACAAATGGCAGAGGATTTCAACAATAAAATACGAGGCTTGAAATTAGAAAATTTCACCTGCTTTGCTAAAGCCGAAATGGATTTTTCAAGTGGCATTAATGTGTTCATTGGAGAGAATGGGACGGGGAAGACGCATGTTTTGAAGGTGTTGTATAGCTTTCTTATTGGTGATATGATAATGTTTGATGATGAGTATAATAGTAAACGAGTTTTAAAAAATTTAAGCAATTTATTCCGCCCTGAGAAAAATAATATTAATAATCTAATCAGAAAAAATACGAAAGATTTATATTCTAATTTGGTATTAATTGATGAAGATTATAGTAAGCATTTTGTTGAAATGACTCAATTAGGATTTCATAGAGGTTCTAATAATTTTGCATACACACATGAGCCAATTTATATACCCGCACTTGAAATGTTAACTTTTTCAAAGGGTTTTATAGCAGCTTATGAAAAACGTGAAAATTCTTTTGACGAAACACATTATAATTTAGTTAAAAATCTAAATGCTAGACCTTTGAAAAGTAAAGCTTTAGAAGAAGCCAATAAACTACTTAAAGAATTTGCAGAAAGCATTAATGTGGAGATTGAAGAAAAAAATGAACAATTTTATATAAAGACAAAAAGTGATAATATAGAAGTTGAAGCTTCATTAGCTGCCGAGGGTATAAAGAAACTGGCGCAAATGATGTATTTAATTAAAAATGGCAGTTTAACCAAAGAAACAATCCTCTTTTGGGATGAACCCGAAGTCAATCTTAATCCCAAATACATCAAAATAGTAGCAAAATTTCTTCAAACCTTAGCTAAAAATGGCGTTCAAATATTTGTCGCTACGCATGATTATTTATTGGCACATCTTCTATCTTTAGATGCTGAATACAGTGAAGAAACGGCTGCTCCTCCAATGAAGTTTTTTTCATTTTATAAAGGTGAAGATGGTACTGAAATAGAAGCTGCCGACACCATCGCTGGCTTACAACACAATGCTTTATTGGACGAATATGCCGCTTATTACGACCTTGAACAAGCTCTTTTTAGAAAATCTATGCAAAATGTATGAAACCCACTGAATTTGTAGAAAGCGGCATCCGCTTTTCTTTTGACGCTTCAAAATGGACATTTTTAATTCAATACGATGCTCAAACCGATTATAAAAAGATTCAACAAGCTATTGAGAAAACAAAAGCAGTAGATTTTATCGGTATTTTAGACAACTCAATTTTGTCTTTTATTGAAGTAAAAAATTTCAAAGGTCATCGTATTGAAAACAAGCCTCGTGTTGAAAATGGTGAAGACCCACTTGAAATGGAGGTTGCTCAAAAAGTACGAGATACTTTGGCAGGTATAACTGGAGCTATACGTCATTCGACTCATCTCAAAGACCATTTTGAAACCTATCAGCAGTATCTATCCAATCTCAAAAAAGATATTCATGTTGTTTTATGGTTGGAAGAAGATACTCCGCCTCAATCTTTACCTTTTAGAAACAAAAGAATAAAAGCATTGGGTGGTAGCCTAACGCTTAGATTACGTCAAAAATTGACTTGGTTGACGCCTCATGTTGTGGTAATAGATAGTTTGGATAATCTTTATTCAGATTCCTTGAAAGTTGAGTTTTTACCTATCATTTCTTTTTAGCCACATTATATTTTATCTTTGCAAATAATTTTCAAAGGAGAGGATAAATGTAGCCTAACCGTCATACATAATCATTTACGAATCAATGATTTACAGCAAATCAACACTTAGTTTTTAATAACAGATGGAGAATAATCAAAGAAAAAAGCGCGTTAAAATTCTTGAAAAAGTAGTGATTACGGGCATTGCCGATAAGGGCAAAGCCGTTGGGAGAGATAGTGAAGGGATGATTGTTTTTGTTGAAAATGCAGCGCCAGGGGATGTGGTGGATGTCAAAATTCATAAAGAAAAAAGCGGCTATCAGGAAGGCACTGTTATCAATATTCATACGCTATCGCCCGATAGAACAGAGCCGTTTTGTGAGCATTTCAACCTCTGTGGCGGTTGCCGATGGCAGCATATTACCTACGAATCGCAGTTGCACCATAAGCAAGTTTTAGTCGAAAATGCTTTCAAACACTTGGCAAAAGTGCCTGTGGGTGAGTGGCTACCGATATTGGGTTGCGAGGACAATCGGTTTTATCGCAACAAAATGGAATATACTTTTTCTAATAAACGCTGGCTTTTGCATGACGAGGTACTGAGGGGTATGTCCAATTTAGAAGATGTTTTAGGCTTTCATAGACCCGGGGCATTTGATAAAATTTTGAACGTCAATAAATGCTGGCTTCAACCCGACCCTTCCAATGCCATCCGCAATCGCGCAAAAGAATTAGCCGTCGAGCAAGGCTTACGATTTTACGATATGAAAGAGCAGCGTGGCTATATGCGGCATATTATGATGCGCATTACGACGCTTGGAGAAATCATGCTCATCGTTAGTTTTCACTATGAAGATGTTGAAAAACGAGTGCGTTTCTTAGACGCTTTGTTAGCTGATTTTCCTCAGATTACGACCATGATTTATTGTATTAATCAAAAAATGAATGACTTTGTCCTTGATTTACCGATGGTTACGTATGCAGGAAAAGGATATATTGAAGAAGACTTAGGTAAAGTGCGTTTCCGAATCGGACCCAAATCGTTTTTCCAAACCAATACCAAGCAAGCGGAAAGACTATTCGATACCGTCGTTGAATTTGCCGATTTTGTAGGCGATGAAAACGTTTATGACTTGTACACGGGCATCGGTAGCATTGCTTTGTATATTGCCGATAAAGTACAACATGTGGTCGGCATCGAAGAAATTGCACCCGCTATTGCTGATGCCAAAGACAACGCCGAGCGCAATAATTTGAAGAATACGACTTTTTACGCAGGTGATGTAAAGAATATATTGACTTCTGATTTTGCAGAAAAGCACGGCAAACCCGACATCCTCATCACCGACCCACCCCGCGCAGGTATGCACCCCTCAGTAGTAAACATGCTTTTGCAGCTCGCAGCACCTAAATTAATTTATGTGAGTTGCAATCCCGCTACTCAAGCACGAGACATAGCCATTTTACATGAAAAATACGATGTCGTGAAAGTTCGCCCAGTGGATATGTTTCCGCATACGCACCATGTGGAAAATGTCGCGTTATTGAGATTGAGACATGGGTAATTGTTGATAGGTAATAAGTAATGGATAATGAGTAATCGTGAAATTACCTATCACTCATTACTTATTACCCATATTTTGTTGGTGATTTCAATATAAGGCACTAACTTTAAAAGTCAAAATAAATATCGTTGCGAAAATTCGCTAACAGTGTCATACAATATAATACAACCAATTAAATTTGAATAATGGAAGCATCTGTTGCAAAGAAACCTGTGAAGAGTGCGAAAAAAGGCGCGCCAAAATTTAGTAAAGAACTCTATATGACATGGTACGAAACCATGTACCGCATCCGCCGCTTCGAGGAGCATGTTTTGGAGCATTACGGCGACGATGTCCGCGGCTTTTGTCACGTTTATATCGGTCAAGAAGCGATTGCTGCCGGTTTGAAAACGGCTTTGAAACCGGAAGATGCTATCGTAACAGCTTATCGCCAGCATGGCATCGGCTTGATGCGCAACATTCCTGCCCGTGAGGCGATGGCTGAATTGTTCGGAAAAGTAACGGGCGTTGTGAAGGGAAAAGGCGGTTCGATGCACTTTTTCAGTAAAAAAGGGCGCTATTTCGGCGGTAACGGTATCGTCGGGGCTCAAATCGGTATCGGAACGGGTATTGCTTTCGCTGAACAATATCGCGGCACTGATTTACTTTGTGCTACCATGTTCGGCGATGGTGCTGCACGTCAAGGCATTCTTTACGAGGCAGGCAATATGGCTATGACTTGGAAAATTCCGGTTTTATATATTTGTGAAAATAATGGGTATGCGATGGGCACTTCTGTAGCCCGTACGTCTAATGTAAAGGATGTGGCGACAGTTGCCAAGGGTTTTGATATGCCTTTTGCTATTATTGATGGCATGACACCAGAGTCTGTGCATGAAGGTTTGACTAAAGCGGCTGAACATATTCGCAGTGGTGCAGGTCCTTTTTTCCTTGAAATTAAGACTTATCGCTACAAAGGTCACTCGGTTTCTGATCCTGAAAAATATCGTAAAGATGAAAAAGGCAGAGCTGAAACGGCTCATTATAAAAGCATTGACCCAATAAAAACGACTCGCGATAAGATGATTACTGAGGGGATAGCCACTGAAGCAGAGGTGAAAGCGATTGAAGATAAAACTGAAATCGAAATGCAGGAAGCCGTGGATTTTGCTAAAGCGTCACCTTATCCTGATGCTTCTGAACTATATGAAGATAATTATGCAGAACCCGGTTATCCGTTTATGAAAGATTAATATCATGCATAGGTGATAGGTAATGGGTGATAAACATGAGTCATCCCAAATTTTTCAAGTAATAAAAAAGAGCCTCCTCGTATCTTAGTGTGACTAAAAAGAGGAGGCTCTCATGTATAAAAAACTATTTCAAGATAAGGTTTACAGACTTAGAACGCCTTCCTCAGTTTGCATTGCCGGGTTGTATTGGTCAATAGTTGAACGTAATACCCGCACCAATGCTCATATCACTGTCATAATGACTTGAAACTGATATATTTTTACCCAAAATATAGCGACCACCAAGCATATATTCTTTATCGGTGTTGAGCATAAAACTCATTCGAAAACGCTTGGCAATTGGGATATCCTCGCGCATAAGTTGAAATCGGAATTTGCCATCGCCATCTAACCTTAAGTCTGCCATGATTAACATAGGCAAGGTATAAGTAATACCCACAACGGCTGTTTTACGATTGTTTTTATTGCTTATTTGACCAAACATATTGGTATCATCACTACCAAATATATTTTTATCTTCTTTAGGATTGATCGTTTTATAATGAT
This sequence comes from Saprospiraceae bacterium, assembly GCA_043747725.1. Taxonomy (GTDB): domain Bacteria; phylum Bacteroidota; class Bacteroidia; order Chitinophagales; family Saprospiraceae; genus JAAFJT01. The sequence continues at coordinate 15,070 of JAYTON010000070.1, read as the reverse complement.
AGTCGAACCCCGAGTAAGCATATAACCATTGCATTTTACCGAAATATCGCCCTATCATTGTTTCACTTTCATAACCATGAAATTTATGTAAGCCTAAATGCCAAAGGGTACTAAATTTCCATCTCGTATTAGACAACATGGCTTCACCATCCGTACCATTGCTCTCTAATCCAATAGATGCCATTGCATGAAATTCTCTATCATCAGCAAACAATCGACGTTGTGCTAATTTAGGATTGAGAATAAATGGATTCGATGCTTGGTTTTGATAAGTAAAAACTCGACCCATACCACTCATCATATGGTATAAAATATGACAATGAAAAAACCAATCCCCTTCTACATTGGCATTAAACTCTAAAGTATCGGTTTCCATCGGCATAATATCAACTATATTTTTCATCGGTGCATTATCGCCTTGCCCGTTGAGTATCCTAAAATCATGTCCGTGCAAGTGCATCGGGTGCCGCATCATAGAATTATTGTGAACAATCATACGGATATTTTCTCCTTTTTTAATAAGAATTTTATCCGCTTCTGACACTACTTTATTATCCAAACTCCAAACATAGCGATTCATATTACCCGTTAATTCAAAATGCAACTCTTTGATGGGTGCATTTTGAGGTAATACTGAGGGGGTGGGCGATTTCAACATAGCATAATTCAATGTCGTAATATCTGAAATGGCATTAGCATTGTACATTTCAGCACCCATTTTCATATCCTCCATCTTATGGTCGCCTTTTTTCATATCATTCACTTTGGGGTCATCTTTCTTCATATCTTCCATCTTATGGTCACCTTTTTTCATGTTATCCATTTTGGGATCATCTTTCTTCATGTCCTTCATCTTATGGTCGCCTTTTTTCATATCTTCCATTTTGGGGTCATCTTTCTTCATGTCCTTCATATTGTGCTTGGCTTTTGGTTTAATTTCGCCAGTAATTTCAGGATACATAACCACATTCATATCCATTTGGTTGAGGCTCATATTCATGCCCATATCGTCCAAATTGCCGTTCATTTTCATCATGCCGTTCATCATTTTCATGCCTTCAAAATATTTTAAACGAGGCATTGGTGTGATCGCTTGCTGCACTCCATCACCCAAAAATAAAGCCGTTGACCTAACGCGGTCTTCGGACGTGGCTAAAAATGCATAAGCCTTATTATCAGTAGGAATAGTCACAATAATATCATAGGTTTCAGAAACTGCAACTATCAATCTATCCACTTCTACAGGCTCTACATCATTGCCATCGCTGGCGACTACGGTCATTTTACCGCCGCCATAAGTTAACCAAAAGTAGGTAGAGGCACCCCCATTTGAAATGCGTAAACGAACTTTATCACCTTTTTGCCCTCCAACGCCAGAGGGAGCCATCAAAGTGGATACCTCCTTACCGTTGATTAAAAACTTCTCATAATACACATCACTCACGTCCATAGCGTTCATCCTTTTCCATTCATTGGCAATTTTTGTTTTAAAATAGCCTTGTTTAATGGCTTCTGCATAGCTTTGAGTGGTGCCTTTCTTAATGGCAAACCAATCTGTCGCATTGTGCAACATACGATGAACATTTTCAGGATTCATGTCTGTCCATTCACTCAAAATAAGAGGAACAGTTGGCAAATCATCAATTCCTTTCCTGAAATTAGGTGCATTAGGGGCTTTATTCATCACAAAAGAGCCGTACATACCAATTTGTTCTTGCAAACCTGAATGGCTATGATACCAATGCGTACCATGTTGAATAATAGGGAATTCATATAAAAAAGTTGTGTGAGGTTTTATTGGCATCTGAGTTAAATTGGGCACACCATCATATCGATTCGGTAACATCAAACCATGCCAATGCAAAGAAGTAGATTCATTCAGCTCATTATGTGCATAAATGACAGCCGTATCCCCCTCAGTAAAAGTGAGAGTGGGCATCGGAATTTGTCCATTTACAGCAATAGCTCTTTTCGTTTTACCTGTAAAATTGACTAAGGTATCTTTTATATAGAGGTGAAAGATCACTTTTTTGCCTTGATATACCTGCGAAGCTCGTGGGGACTGAGGGGATGTTTTTTGAGCTGTTGAAGTCATTTGACTTGTTCTTAAAGGAGGCGGTGTTAAATGTCCTTGTGCTGAAAGACTATGCAAAGCGATAAAAAAGTTGATGATACAAAGTAATTTTTTCATTGTAATAGTATATTTTAGTAAGAAAATTTAATTTTATTGTGAAAGGGTATCTGTTATATTATTTGCCCAATTGATGATTAAATCTTTATCTAATTTTTCAAGTACAGCATTTTTATGAAGCAGTGTATAAGCAGGTAAAGGCATTGTTCCATCTTTAATTCGATTGACAATTGACTTAAGTTTACTCCCCTGTCTACGTTTTGATAAAGAACCAAAATCACTGAAATTGAGCTGATTTTTACCCTCTTGAATATGGCTATTCAATATCCAACCAATCGGTTGTATGTAAGCATAAAAAGGATAAATGGTGTTGTTACTATGACAATCGTAACAAGCCCTTTTCAAAATCATTTGCACTGAATCGGGTGCATTTACAACCTTAGAAATATCCGTTGCCAACACCTGCCCGCTTGAATTGCGGGCAGGTTGGGCAAACTGAATAGCCATAAATATGAAGACTATTATCCATGCTATTTTTTTGAAACGGCTCATATTATTTAAGTTCTTCTTTGATACTGCCGCAAGTCGCCATTTTTTTTCCGTAATAAGGGTTATTGATGTCTTTGGTTTCGCTTAGCCAAATGGCTCCTTTTTTATCATTATACATGGGGCAAAAGTCTTGATATAAAGATTGACCTGCACCAATTGCTTTAACTAATGCGTAAATATCCTTACTTAATGTATCAAAATGTTCACGCTGATGCGCGATGTTGCCACCATTTGAGCCGATATGTTCAGCATGTTCTATCGCATCGTCTTTCACATCCGCAAACACCTTTTTTTGTTCGGCAGTCAAAGCGTTTTGGTCATAATTTTTAATTGCTGCTTGCAATGCAGTGCCTGCTGTGGCTGCACCTTTTGATTGATCGGCGGTTAAGGCATTTTTAAGCGACAAATAGCCTTTCACTATTTCACTAATAGAAGCAGTTGTTGAGGTATTTGTTGAATTAGTAGACGTTTCTGCCTGTGTTTTCGCAACTTCAGTGTCCATTTTTGCTTTATCGGCATTGGCTGTTGTTGACTTATTTTCATTATTACAAGCTGCAAAAGATAGCCCGATTAAAGTATTAAAAGCGATGATTTTAATGATATTTTTCATTGTAAGAATTTTAATAATTTTTTAAAAATACGGTTAAATACTGAGGGGTATGAGTTTAATTAAGACAGATAAAATATAGGGTAAAAACCCATGCCACCTGTCATTGCATACAGGAGTTGTGCTATTGTTTTGAAACAATAACACTGGGCTTAACGCCTCTATTTATTACTAAGGCTTCAATTGATAATCAAATGTTTTTTTTGAATAAACACTTGATTATCAACTTTTTATAAATTAAAAATAATGAAAATTGAGCCGTCATGATTTGTACAAAACGACTAGATAGACTTATGGCTATCATTAGGAAAGGACAGTTATTGGCGGTTGCCAAATGTCTTGAATGGTAGATTTTGAAAATGTCTGTTTGAAAAAGAAAACATTGTTTTCAGTAAACACAGGTTGTAGAAGAAGGCTCTCAATGGAGAATTGTTTTGGCAAATCTGCCATAATTATTGTAGAAGCAGAACATGAACAGTCACCTCCACAGCAATTCTTTTTTTTGTTTTTAGAATTACAGCAAGCCTTATTACAGCAATTATTATTGGATTTAGATTGACGGATTTGTGTTTCGTTTTTATGATTACCCTTTCCACATGCCCAAGCAGAGGTTGTTGTTATTGTAGTGAAAACAAATAACAATATAAAATTGAGCGATATATAGAATAATATTTTCATTCTAACAGATAACATTAAATCCGAATTTTTGTTTAATTATTAAAATTCATATTTTGCTGGCATGTATAAATTGGCATTTTACTAATTCAATACTGAGGGGTCGGGTATTTATAGTTTCCTATAAGTAATATTCCCATCTTTTTCCCAAGCACACAATATCTTATTATCTTTTGTTCTAATAGCTTTTACAAAATTACCTTCACCTATATCTAACACATCATCTTTGTTTAATTCTTTTATTTTAAGATGTTGACCATCCTGCCAAGTAATGATTGGGTTGTTAGAATCTGTTATGCTACATCTTCGTCCTACTGCTACTTGTTTTTCGGCTTGGTTGGGTTTAGAATAAAATATTTCTCCTTTGCGTTGCCAAACAGCAGAAATTTCGTTTTTCTCATTCACGGTCAAACCACCTCCATCCATCGGGCATCCATTAAGTTGCCAAGTACCATTTCCAAGTTTTAAAGGCTGAGTGAACGTGCTTCCTTTATTTTTGGATGAAAGTAAATAAAGATCTCTTGAACCATTCATCCAATTTCTAAACATAATGAATATATTCGATTGGTTAACGACAATATTGGGTTTACAACACTCACAAACGGTTTTATCGGGAGATTGATAGGCAATTTTATTTTTTGACCATGTCATACCCTGATCAGTACTCTCAGCAAAACAAATTTTATTTTGTTTATCGTTTCTAATATCCAACCAAACAGCGTAAAAATTATCCTCTTTGTCTGCTGCAATACTCATCAAACCTTCGGGGGCAGAATCGGGCTGGTCATTTACTAAGGTTGCTTTTACCCATTTTCCTGATGCGTGATTGAGTTGAAAAATAGGAATCGAACCATCTTTAGCCATAGCTGATACGATAGTGTAGTTTTTTGAACTCGCTACTTGGGGTCCTCTCGACATGCCCAAATGCATATCTTTCACTACGCCCACCATTTGAATATCGACGAATGTCACTCCATTATCATTAGAAGTCGCACAGTATATGGAATCTCCTTTCCCATAGACAATCCTTATTGTACCTAAATTGTCTATTGTCATTTGAGGTTGAAGTCCAACCGCAATGATAAGAGGATTTGAAATGACCGAAGAAATATTGGCTATTACAAACAATAGTAGGGCAGTTGCTGTCAAAAATCTTTTCATTCCTGGTTTCTTTAATATTTTTCAAAAAAGGATACTGAACATTACCTCGAAGTCTATTTCATTATAATTATGTGAAGATACAGAATCATATATTTTTTATTGAAATCAAGGTAAATTTAGGATGTATTTAACTCTTAATTTTCAACATGCTGGCATTAATTGCCACAACAATTGTACTAACAGTCATCAAAACAGCACCTGCCGCAGGGCTTAATAAAATACCCTGATTATATAATACACCTGCGGCTAAGGGTAAGGCAATAACATTATAACCCGTTGCCCAAATTAAATTCTGAATCATCTTGCGATAAGTTGCTTTACCAAATAAAATTAGGTTCACGACATCTTTTGGATTGCTATTCACCAGAACAATACCTGCCGTTTCTGCTGCAATATCGCTGCCACTGCCAATGGCAATTCCAATATCTGCTTGTGCCAACGCAGGCGCATCGTTCACACCATCACCCGTCATTGCTACAAATTCGCCTTTACTTTGAAGCTCCTTTATCTTTTCTAATTTTTGATGCGGTAAAACTTCGGCTATAAAACTATCCATGCCTAAAGTATCACTCACACTCTTCGCTACTTGACTATTATCTCCTGTCAACAAGATAGATTTAATATTGTTTTCCTTCAAAGTCTGAATGGCTTCCTTTGATTCAGGACGAATAGAATCCGACAAAGCAATATATCCGATTAATTCATTTTCCATTAAAATAAACACCACAGTTTCAGTTTCATTGGTCTTAAAACCTACGGGCATGGGTATTTTCTTATCTTTCAAATAGGCCGGACTCACGACCATTACTTTTTTACCTTCCACAGTCGCTTCCACGCCTTTACCTGTAATGGCATTAAAATTTTCAGTAGCAGGGATTTTAATAGATAAATCTTTCGCTTTTTGCAAAATACCTGTAGCAATTGGATGTTCAGATTTTTGTTCTAAGCCAGCTGCCAAACGAATGACCCCCTCAGTATTGAGGTCTTTTTTCAAAGAAATGACATTAGAAACTTCAAATTTTCCAACAGTTAATGTGCCTGTTTTATCAAAAACAATAGTCGTTATTTTTCGAGCATTTTCAAAAGCCGTTCTATTTTTAATCAATAAACCGCTTTGTGCAGACATAGCGGTTGATTTAGCAACCACCAAAGGGACAGCCAAGCCTAACGCATGAGGGCAACAAATAACGATCACCGTCACCATCCGTTCCATTGAAAATGCCAACGTTTGACCTGTTAAATACCAATACAAAAAAGTGATGATACCAACAGATAAAGCAATGAAAGTAAGCCACTTAGCTGCTTTATCGGCTAAAAGTTGCGTGTTGGATTTAGCATTTTGAGCATCTTGAACCAATTTAATCACTTGCGATAAATAAGAATCCTTCGCTCCATGACTCACTTTTACTTTAATAGCCCCATTGCCATTGATAGAGCCTGCAATGACTTTATCGCCTTTGATTTTTTGTACGGGTTTAGATTCACCGGTCAGCATACTTTCATTTAAATAGGTATCCCCCTCAGTAATAATGCCATCAGCAGCTACTTTTTCGCCTGGTTTTATCAATATCAAATCGCCTTCTTTCAATGTATCGGTTCTCACATCATGCACCATATTCGGCATCACCATATGCGCTTCGGCAGGCATCAATTGAACCAATAATTCTAACTCCCTTGAAGCACCTGACACAGCTTTCATCTCAATCCAATGCCCCATGAGCATAATCAAAATAAGGGTAGCCAATTCCCAAAAAAAATCCATGCCTTCTAAACCAAATACAATCGCTACACTATATACATACGCCACCGTAATCGCAAAGCCAATCAAAAACATCATACCCGGGTTTTTGGCTTTGGCTTCATCCACCAATCCTTTTAAAAAAGGCATGCCACCATAAAAGAAAACAATAGTCGATAAACCAAACAACATGTATTGTGACCCTTGAAACTGCCAATTGACGCCCATAAATTGCTGAATCATAGGAGAAAGCAACATAATAGGAACCGTTAGTGCCAAAACTACATAAAAGCGTCTGCGAAAATCGGCAATCATGCCTGTATGATTGGTATGTTTGCCATGAGTATCATCAGGATTCATTACAGGTTCTAATGTCATCCCACACAATGGACATTTGCCGGGTGCATCCTGCAATATATGCGGATGCATCGGGCAAGTATATTTTTGAAGCTGATGTTGATGTTCCATAATAGTTTGTTTTATTGGCAACACTTTTTAATGAAAAGCTTTTTAAAAAGCCACTTTAGAAATTTCATTTTTTATTCATTTTTATGTCAAAACTGCTTCTATGTCATTGCGAGGTACGAAGCAACTGAGAGGGTAATAGTTTAAAAGATAAAATATAGATGAGTAAAGGCAGTATCATAAATTGCAATATAGGCGATAAACCTACTTTAACTAAAGGCAAAAGCGGCATTAAATCGGAGTAAGCCCAATTACCCAATGATAAGTGCCGCATTTCTGATAAAATAGAACCTAAGCTACCAATTAAAATGGCAACAACAATCCGTTGCCATTTTAAAGGGCGCATCCAAAATGGGTTTTTAAATATAAAAGCCAAACCCCAATAAATAAGCAACACCATAATAGCATCCGCAACTGAACCTAAAGCACAAAATGCCACATGATTTATCTTAAAAGAAGTATTATCATAAAGTGGCATTTGGAGCAATTCCCAAGCGAAATTCAATAAAAAGGCAAGCAATGTCATAATAAAAAAGAACTTGTTGAAGTCTTTTTTATTGGTCGCTTTTTTCAAGTAAAAGGCATATAAAAGACTTACCAAAATCAAAGCAATAATGGGAAATAAAAAAATAATAGGCTTTAAATTTTCCATCAGCTTTTCTACTTTTTCTTATCCATCTTCATGCCTTTCATATCTTCCATGCCCTTCATAGATTTCATCATATTCGGGTGTTCTTTCATCGAAGTCATCATCATTTTGCACATTGAAGAGTCGGCATCGCACATCGCCATCGTTTTGTCCATCATCATTTTGCACATGGTTGGGTCGGCTTTACACTTTTCCATCATTTTGTTCATCATGTTTTCATCCATCGGCATATCCATCGCCATGCCGCCACCATGTTTTGTCTTCATTGAATCCATAACTTCCTTCATGTAGGCATCGTTATTCATCAAAACTGAAATCGTTTTTCCACGTGAATCGGCTTTTTCCAAAGTTTTTTCAGGTGCAGGACTTTCACATTGCGTGAAAGACATCATCGCTGCTAAAGCGAAGAAGAGGATTTTCATTTTTTTCATTTTTTTAATGGTTTAATTGCAATTTCTGATTGCATTTTGAGCTATGAAAGAATTTTCATCTTGTAAATATCGGTTCTTTATTGTGATAAAATGTTACATAATATTTACTAAGAATTACATTATTCACACATTTCAAACAATATTAAGCCCTTCTTTTTTATCCTCAAAATCGCTGATATTCTGCAAGGTTGTTTCGGCTATTTGAGATAAAGCCTCTTCGGTAAAAAAAGCCTGATGCGCCGTAATAAGAACATTAGGAAACGACATCAAGCGCATAATTACATCGTCTTGAATAATGGATTCAGAAAAATCTCTGAAAAACAGGTCACCTTCCTGCTCATAAACATCAATCCCAAGGTAACCCAATTGTCCAGATTTTAAAGCCTTGATGACAGCCGGTGTATCAATCAAAGCCCCACGACCCGTATTGATGAGCATTGCCCCGTGTTTCATTAAGCTCAAAGTATGGCTATTGATAAGGTGCTGCGTTTGTTCGTTGAGGGGACAATGCAAGGAAATTATATCTGCTTGCGCTAAAATATCGTTAAGAGGTAAATAGCTCACCCCCTGAGTGATTAAATCTTTATTTTCAAAAACATCAAAAGCCAGAACTTTACACCCAAAACCTGCCATAATTCGGCAAAAAACCGCACCTATTTTGCCCGTCCCAATCACGCCAACCGTTTTGCCGCAGAGATCAAAACCGGTTAAACGTTCCAAAGAAAAATTACCTTCGCGCACTCGATTGTATGCTTTGTGCGTCTTTCGATTGAGCGTCAGTATCAAGGCGACGGCGTGTTCGGCTACGGCATGAGGCGAATAAGCAGGAACACGAACGATAGTGATGCCACGTGCTTTGGCACTTTCTAAATCAACATTGTTGTACCCTGCACTTCGCAAAGCAATGAGCTTTATCCCATTATCTGAGAGTTGCTGAACGACCCCCTCAGTAATTTTATCATTTACGAAGACGCATACGGCTTGGCTACCACTTGTCAATTTTGCCGTCTGTTCATTTAATGAAGCGTCAAAATATCGAATCTCATGTCGCCTGTTGAATCGGTCGAAATATTCTTTATCGTAGGATTGTGTTGAAAAAAAAGATATAATCATATCAAAGGTTTTCTAAATTATGCTTTAGATTGATTGGTATGGATTGTTTTTTAATTCAATCTCCGATAGACATTAAATTCATACATTTTATGCAGTCATTAAAAATAACATCGCCGAACTCATCGCTATCATCAAAGCATCTTCAATAATCGTCACAGTGCTCATCGGTAAATTAAAAACAGCTCCCAAACAAGCACATTGAATGGTCTTTTTATTCAAAACACTTTGCAAAACGCCAATAATACTCACCGACATAATAATCAGCGTCGCGACATTCGTCAAAAGCGGTTGAAAATTAGTACAAAATGCTAAACCCAAAGCCAATTCAACAAATGGATAAATGTATCCCCAAGCCGGAATGCGCTTGGCAACAACATCATACATGGCGTAACTCTCTGCAAAACCTTTCAAATCCAATAATTTGAAAAAAGAAAATATCAGAAAGAAACCCGCCATAAAATGCCGCATCCACGCCATAAAATCAACTGTATTATTGCCTAATTGAATCAATACGGTAATCAAAGTGATGTAGCCAAAAATTAATATAATAGGCTTGTAAGTATCGAACCAGCTTTTAGTTTGTTCAGCTATTTCAGTGTGTTGAGGAGCAGATATTTGATATTTACTATCTATACCTCCTAATGCTTGTTGCAAATCGGACAAACCAATATGCTTTTCCATTATAATGGTAGCGGATTGCGTATCCTTTGAAACTTCTACTGAAGTGATATTGGACATCTTCGATAATTTGCTTTTTACTGATGCTTCGCAGCCGCCACAGGTCATGCCTGTCAGCTGATATGTATGAGTCATTTTCTTAAATATTTTAAATGGGCATAGCCACATTCCATAATGGGCTATGGCTATGCCGAATAAGACTATTTTTTAATTTTTTTATGCGTTTTTAAATCCATTTTATTGGAATAACAATGTAAAGTACAAACCATTGCCTTGTAATTATTGTGGACGTTTCCAATCACTTTACCATTGGCATCCAATACATCACAGGTTTCAGAGTCTGTATTTTCTTTCAATTTATAAACTACAGCACCATCTGCATTGTAGTAAGTCAGCCTGTCTTTCCCAACTCTGCCAAGCGTTTTGCCTTTGGAATTCACCAAAACACCGCCAGGTTTGAGAAAAGCCATCGGCTTACCATTGGCATTTTTCACGATGCTATCTATCGTGATAGTGCCTAATTTAGTGCCGTCAATATAAACATTGCCATTGGCATCAATGACACGTCCTTTTGAATTGACTGCTTGTGCAAAAAGGCTTTGTCCTACAAAACCTATAACGAGTACCATAACGATTGCTAACTTTTTCATTTTATTAGATTTTAATTTTTTTTTACATGAAATCATAAATGCCTACTCTAATTGTATAGGCATTTATAATTAATATTGCCTGTAATAAAGCCTATGATGTGTGGCGTAATTGCTTACATCTTACACGCTTCTGCGCATTTTTTGCAAGCCTCTGCACATTTTTTGCAACAATCCGCATGGTCAGCGTGTTTGCCACATTCTGCTGCACAAGCCCCACAACATTGCACGCACAAAGTGCAAAGTGCATCCGAGAACCGTGAACCTCTTGCACATAACCTTGCACAAAGTGCGCAGATGTCGGCACAATCACGACAGATTTTAACACAGTCTTCATGTCCTGTTATGGTGCAACACATCGTACAACATTTTTCACATTCAATCATGCAAGCCAAGCAAGCATCAATACAACTTTTTAAATCCTTCATTTTTAAAATTTTAAATTGTGAATTAATTTTCACCATACAAAATTGCGTATTTACTTACCACCAGACATTATAACATTATAGTTATAAATTGCATAATTCACAGATACCACCTTTTAAAATAAGAAAAAAAACTATTTATTTAAATCCTATTTCAATGTCTCCTTTACACTCCCGCAAGTGAGCATTTGCTTTCCATAATACGGATTTTTGACTTTATTTTCCTTACTCAACCAATAAGCCCCTTTGCCATTATTTGCCATTGGACAAAATAGTAAATAAGAGGTTTCTTCATTGATTTTCAAAGCTTTAGTGACAGCTGAAATATTGCTTGAAAGGCTGATAAAATGCTCCCGTTGATGGTCAATTTTTGTTGCGTTGTCGCCGATATGTTCTGCATCTGTTTCCAATTTTTTAGCCAATGGCTCGTACATATTACGTTCTTTAGCCGTCCAATTTTTTGAATCAATTTTAATCAAGGCGGCTTTCATTGACTTTGCATTTGTAGCAGCCAATGGGGCATTATCACCCACTAAAGCATCTTTTACGCCATAATATGCCGTTAAAACAGGTGCAAATTGAGCTTTCAAATCAGACGAAACTACCCCCTCAGTATTTTTCATTTTTGACATATCATGCCCTGCTGGGTTGTCCATTTTAGGCATTGTCTCCGCCTTAGCAGTAGGTGTTTGAGCGATAGCAGATATAGGTTTATCAGCTACAATTTCAAATGCCGTTTTTAAAGGAATCTTCACCAATGTATTTTCCCAAATCAAATTTAAAGAGGCTTCGCCTTTGTCATTAATATCATTGATTTCGATGGTAAAAGTTTCATAGAAATGGTCCGATTTCATGGATTTCACCTTTATTCTATACATATCCTTTTGAACATTGTAGCCATTTGTACCATGCAAAGTGGTGTCAGCATTGAGGATAATTGTCCATTCATCAGCGGACGGAATGGTGAACAGGGCATATTTACCAGCAGCGATTTTTTTACCACCTAATTGTACTTCTTCTTTAAATTTTAGGGTCGTACAATCACTCGCACCTGTTCGCCAAAGGCTATCAAACGGCACTAATCCGCCAAATATCTTGCGCCCACGAGCCAACGGACGGGCATAGGCGACTTGGATTTCACTATACCCAAACTGCTGAGTAAAAGCCGCTTCATAGCTTTTGGGTAAACTCTTTTTAGCAGGCTCTTGAGCATTTATTGCCAAAGCAAAAAAACATAACAGGTTGATTATCAATACTTTTTTCATTTAATAAGATTTTTGATTTTAATAAATAGATTTTAATCTTTATGAACAAGAGCCATCCCGCATTTAGGACATTTGTCATCCTCTTTCGTACTCGTCACTTCAGCGTGCATCGGACAAGTGTAAGTATGCACATGTATCGTATCCGTTTTTACTTCTGCTTTCGCTTCAGCAGGAGTGGCTGTCGTGGTTGCTTGATTTTGTTTAGAAGCGTCCATTTTACAAGCGATAAAACTGGCAATAGCTAAAAATATGAAGAGAATATTTTTCATTGTTTAAATGATTTTTGATTGAATAAAATTGCAAAATACTGAGGGGTAATCTACAAGTCTCAGCGTAATTTGTTTCATTGTAGTTGTCGTTCATACAGACAGCACGAAGGCAATTCCTTATAAATAGTATTCTCGGATTTATATTTTTCAGTATCATGCCCAACAGCTGAAATGGCTTTTTGAATGGCTAAACCGTTGGTTTGTTGTGGAAAATACATGACCTTTAAAGCCTTATTTTCTACATTCCAATGGGCTTCTGTTACGCCTTTCACGTTTTTAGCTGCTGTTTCGATACGTTGTTTACACATATCGCAGTTGCCCGCTACTTTATAAGTTTCAAACATCATTTCGGGGGTGCGGATATTTTCTTTGCCGAGCATGTGATGCCTACCGTCTTCTATTTTTGTTATAGAAGTACAAGCTGTCCAAAAAGCCGTGGCAGCAACAGCCAAAAAACTAAGAATAAATTGTGAACGTTTCATTTTTATTAATATTAAAAAGATAAAGCAATAACTTTTGGAATTGAGATACAAAGTTATCCCCTCAGTATATTTAATCCATTATACTATTTTGGGAATGATTTATAAAATTTACACTTTTTCAATAGATTGCCGCTTATTATCCTTGATGGCTTTAAAATATGTGGGCGTCAAACCGGTTATTTTCTTAAATTGATTGGATAAATACGCTACGTTGCTATAGCCTAATTGAAAAGCGATTTCTGAAAGCGTCAATTCATCATAGACTAAAAGCTCTTTCACGCGCTCAATTTTAAGATTGATTAAATACTTTTCAATTGTTGAACCAACCATTTCAGTGAACAAATTGCTCAAATAAGTGTAATCTTTTAAAAGTTTTTTTTCTAAATAATCGGAAAAATTGAGCCTTTGTTCAGCATAATCGCTTTCGTAGATATAGGCTATGGCTGCCGTTTTTATTTGCTCAATAATTTGGCTGCGCTTATCCGTTATGACTTCAAAACCGTATTTATTCAAAGCATTTTCTACTATTTCTACCTCTTCGGATATTAGATTTTGCTTAAAAAAGACTTCACCCAGTTCGATACTGAGGGGGTTAAATCCAAGCCTTTTCAACTCGGATTCGACTGTCATTTTGCAACGGAGGCATACCATGTTTTTGATGTGGAGTATCATAATTTATTTAGAAGATGAAAAATAATGCACGCTCATGTCAATAAATGTCAAAGCAGCCAAAGTTTATCTTTTGATAAACAGTTGATTATGAATTTATTACACAATTAAAATAAATTGAAATAAATCGTTTTAATTAAAACGAAAAGACAGGACACAGCTATGGCTGTCAAACAGGAAGGAGAGTTATTGGCGGTTGCCAAATGTCTTGGATGGTAGATTTAGAATTAATTTCTATGTAAGAAAAAACAGGTTTTAAAATAAAAACTGATTTTTTAAGAAAATTTTCAATGGGAAATTGTTTTGGTAAATCTGCTATTACTGTTATCGAAGTTGAACAAGTGCAATCGTCACCACAACATTTTTTTTTCTTATTTTTTGAATCCGCGCAAGACTTTTTACAACATTCTTTTTGGCAATTAGATGAGCATTTTGACTGATGATATTGCGCTTCTGTTTTATGACTACTTTTTCCACACGCCCATGCAGGGGTTGTAACTCCTGTGGTAAAAACCATTAGAAACATGACATTTAAGGATATGGAAATAGTACATTTCATAAGGTTATAACATTCAAATGGTTAGTTTGGTTTTAAATTATTCACGGTTTCAAATAAACCAATTTTACAGGCTTAAAACCGCCAGTTGTGAACTTATTACTGAGGGGGTCGGTCTGTAACAATTCTAATATTTTTTTCTCTACATTTTTATTGGCAACTGACAGGCTATGCCATTGTTTTTTGATACAACTTGTACAAGATTCTTCTAAACCACCCCTTTGACTTTTCATGGGCACAACACCATCATGTGCATCCACGTGACTATTTTCATCCGTAAAAATAGTAAAAAAAGTCTTGATAAAGCGGCTTTTAAATGCTAATGGAGGCAAAATTCTTTCGGTACAAATAGCATGGCAAGGCACTTTGTTGAAATTGAGGCGCTCACCATTCAATAAATTTACAATAGCATCGCTCCCCACTTGTAAATCAATAACAGCTTGCGAATTGGGATCAGGAATGAGGGACTTTAAGTTGAATCTTTTATTACCTATATGTCTAATCCTATTTATCAAGACTTTATTACTCGAATCGCGGACGAAATTGGCTACCGGCGAGCC
>JAYTON010000069.1:0-7112 GCA_043747725.1 Saprospiraceae bacterium | reverse complement strand
GTATTGGTTTCGTCATCAATATTGCCTGAGCAACCGATGGACGTGTAAAGGCGACCTTTATTCAACAAAATAGACCGCCACCAATGCCCACCGCCTTTTGGCAATGTTCCGTCTTTCAAAATAGTGATTGTTTCGTCGGCTTTGCCATCGCCGTTGGTATCGCGAGCTTTAAAAATAGCACCCGTCTCGGTGAACCACAACCAGCCTTCATACCATTGCATCCCATGCGCTTTTGGATGACCTGTTACGAAATCGGCTACAGTTTCATAATAACCGTCGCCGTCTTTATCCATACAAGATTTGATAGTGCCTTTATCCGGCAAAGAGACGTACAAAGTGCCTTTATCGTCCAATTGCATAAAACGGGGATCTTTAATATCGGCTTCAACGATGGACAATTGATAGCCATCTCTCACCCAAATATTGGGATTAATTTCCCTTTTTGTTTGAGCGGTGACAGCGCAGGAGTAGCAGCTAAAAATGAGAAAACAGTAGGTTAATAGTTTCATTGATGTAAGATTTTTTGTAACTATTTAGCCCCCCTGCCCCCAAAGGGGGGAGTCCTGCCCGAAAAGTGTTAAAACCGTTCATTTTTTGAACAAATTTAACATACTTTGTAGACATTTCCCCTTGGGGGTTAGGGGCTAAGTAGTTATGATTTTTTAATTAAAATTAAGATACAATGATAAAAGAATAACTTGTTAAAACTGAATAAATCTTTAAGCTAAATCAATTTCTTTACTCAAATACACATCTTGAACAGCATTCAGCAAAGTGACCCCCTCAGTAAAAGGGCGTT
Source organism: Saprospiraceae bacterium (assembly GCA_043747725.1). Taxonomy (GTDB): domain Bacteria; phylum Bacteroidota; class Bacteroidia; order Chitinophagales; family Saprospiraceae; genus JAAFJT01. Next base: position 6,313 of record JAYTON010000069.1, on the reverse strand, counting down.
GGAACGCTTTCCTACCCATGATAAGTCCTGTGCCACCTGCCCGTTTATTAATCACTGCCGTTTTAATAGAATCAACTAAATCTGACGCACCTTTGGATTCGCCGCCCGAATTGATTAATCCTGCCCGACCCATATAGCAATTAGCCACCTGATAGCGACATAAATCTATTGGATGGTCAGACGATAAATCGGTGTACATCTGCGGGGCGCTTTTAGAAAAATTAATGGCTGTAAATCCGCCATTCCTATCAGGCAATTTCTGTTTAATAATATCAGCTTGAATCGTGACGCCTAAATGATTGGCTTGACCTGTTATATCGGCTGCCGTTTCATAATTAATTCCGTCTTTTTTAAAGGCATTGTTGCGAGTATAGCACCATAGAATAGTTGCCATGCCCAATTGATGCGCCCGTTCAAATGCTTTGGACACTTCTATAATTTGGCGATTAGAACCTTCTGAACCGAAGTAAATAGTCGCGCCAACAGCTACCGCACCCATATTCCAAGCCTCTTCAACAGAACCAAACATAATTTGTTCATATTTTGTCGGATAAGTCAACAATTCATTGTGATTAATTTTAACGATGAATGGTATTTTATGTGCATATTTTCGAGCCACCATTCCCAAATTGCCAAAGGTAGTCGCCACCGCATTGCATCCACCTTCTATTGCCAATCGGACAATATTTTCAGGATCAAAATACAGTGGATTGGATGCAAAAGAAGCCCCTGCTGTGTGTTCAATGCCTTGATCTATAGGCAAAATGGACAGATAGCCCGTATTAGCAAGTCTTCCATGACCATATAATGCCGCCAAATTGCGTAGCACAGGGATTGAGCGATTGCTTTGGGCCAATATTTTGTCTATAAAATCAGGAGACGGCACATGCAAAAGGTCTTTTGAAATGGTCTTGCATTGATGATTTAATAAATAATCAGCCTCATTGCCTAAATGTTTTACTATTTCTTTATAACTCATTTTGTTTGTTTGATTTTAAGTATTAGACAGCGAAAGGCATTCGAATGTTTAAGAAGGGTAAATATTCAAATCCAAATACGCATTTCGAAACTTGCCTTGTGGGTCATAATTTTTAATTAATTGTAAAAAGTCGGGCAATTTTTCATAGTGTTCGTGTAATACTGAGGGGGTCATGGTGAATATTTTGCCCCAGTGCGGACGTGCTTTAAATGGCGTCAATTCAGCTTCCAAAACAGGCAATATCAAACTCACTTCCGCCGGATTTTGCTTCCATGTAAAATGAATGGCAACGCAATCCTGCTTGTAACAAGGGCTCATCCAATAATTATCTGCAGCTATGGTGCGGATTTCAGTTATCATTAATTGTGGAAATATCAGGCTGCCTTTTTTTTCAAGAGCTAAAATGGCTTCGAGGGCATTCTCATGCGGGATAAAATATTCCGTTTGCAATTCTTCACCACTGCTCGGTGTAAAACCCATTTTGAAATGGGGCAAACGCTCGTACCAAGGTCCTGCAACGCCCATTTGTTCCGTACAATTTTCGGCTGAAAGTTTAGTGATGGGATGCAGGTTTTTGGTAGCGGCTTTAGCACCATAAAAATCAGCACCCATTGGTTTAGTATCCACTTCAACTCGGCGTTTAATCCATACTTGACTAATATTTTGATTTTGCCAATCAGTAAAAAGACTGACGCTGTAACCGCTCGACAAAATCTCATCAAAATGGTCTTTTAAAGATTGCAACGGCAAATCTTGAAACACATCTTGCCGAACTTGATAGGTCTTTTGAATATCTAAAGTCACTTTCGTAATGATACCCAAAGCACCAAGACCGACCACTGCCCCATTAAACGTTTCACCGTCTTTATCGCGGCTCAAATTCACCACATCACCATTGGCTGTGACGAATTCTAAACCCCGAACGGCTGTTGCCAAATTGCCATTTTTGACGCCAGAACCATGCGTCGCTGTGGAGCAAGCACCCGCTACGGAAATATGCGGCAATGACGCCAAATTATGCAAAGCAAAGCCTTTTTTATCTAATTGTGGAGCAAATTGACCATATCGAGCACCAGCTTCTACCGTCATGGTGTTCGCTTTTTCATCAATTGAAATGACTTTATTGAGATTTTGAGAAGAGATTTGATTCATTGGACTATCAGCAATATTATTAAAACAATGGCATGAACCCAATGCTTTTTGCTTATCCAATTTTTTAACAAGGGCTTGTACTTCTTCTACAGTTTTGGGACTATAGAGGTTTTCAGCTTTGTATTCGTAGTTGCCTGCCCAATTTTTACGCACCATTTTAGGTTGTTTTTTACAAGATAAAAAAGGAGACAATAAGCCGCCTGCTACCAATACGGAAGATGTTTTTAGAAATGTTTTTCTTTTCATTAGTTAATCTTTCTATTTTAAAAAAATAAATGACCAAAATTCGTTTATTTGAATACGCTTTAATGCTTTTCTTTCTCCATATATTCGCTGATTTGTGAAACATGGTCGGCTGCTCATAATTACCACCGATTAATCGCTCCGAAGGTCATAAAAAAAAAGTATCTTTCGTTAATAAATACCCAATGATTTTTGCAGATATTACAGTAAACCTGATTATACTTGCGACTTAGTATGCAGATGTTGCCTAAACCAATTTCGCTATTATGCGTACATTTTTCATTATCACAGTATTGAAGGTTTTTAAAATTGTCAAAATCTATTTTCATTCAGCAAAATTACTAATCATAAATTATATATTCAGTACCAAAATTTTACTATTTAAAGCATTTTATACTGAGGGTTCTTCTTCACACCATTTCCAACTTATAAAAAAAATTGAAACATTTTGCTTTATTTTGTTTCTTCCACTTACTTTGTAATATGTGATAAAAATTAAAAAACTAAACATCATGAAAAACCAAACAGCCAGAAGGAATTTTATCAAATCGCTTATGCTCACGCCTACATTAACTACTATTGGAACAAACAATATCTTGAATATCCATGAAAAAACTAAGAAAGGGCATTTAAAAACGAGCTTAAATGCCTACTCTTTCAACGATCCGTTGGTGGCTAAGACCATGACCTTGGATGATTTATTAGATTTTTGTGCAGAACATAATTTTGACGGGGTCGACTTGACGGGATACTATTTCCCCAATTATCCGCAAGTACCAACCGATGAATATATTTATCATATCAAAAGGAAAGCGCATTTGGTGGGCGTGTCTATTAGCGGAACAGGTATCCGCAATGATTTTTCCCATGCCGACGCAAATAAACGAAAAGAAGATGTACAATTAATTAAAAATTGGGTTGACGTTGCTTCTAAACTGGGTGCGCCGGTCATCAGAATTTTTGCAGGTGCTATGAATCCAAAAGAATATTCATGGGATACTATTGCAGCATGGATGGTAAAAGACATTAAAGAATGCGTAGAATACGGTCAAAAACACGGTGTCGTAGTAGCCATTCAGAATCACAATGATTTTATTAAAACAGCAGATGAAGCCATCAAAATTATTGAAATGGTCAATATGGAATGGTTCGGATTGATATTGGACACGGGCAGCTATCGTCAAGGCGACCCTTATCAGCAGATAGCACAAACGATTAAATACGCCGTGAATTGGCAAGTAAAAGAAAACATTTTTGTCAATGGGATTGAAGAAAAAACTGATTTAAAGAAGCTTTTCAAAATTATTAAAAACTCGGGTTATCGCGGTTACGTGCCAATAGAAACGCTTGGCAAAGGTGATCCAAAAGTGAAGGTAGCTAAATTACTGGAAGAGGTGCGAGAGGCTATGATATGATAGTTATTGAATGTAAAACATGAGAAATACTGAGGGGGTATTTTAAAGTTAAGGAAATGATGAATTATAAATGATGAATGATGAATTAAGAAAGCGTTGAAAATCAATGCTTTCTTAATTTGAAAATGATACTTTATTATTTTCACGTTCCTAAGAAAAGTTGAAACAAGCAAAATTGAAATAATAACAAAATAAAAATGTTTTAAACAACAAAATGAAAAGGAATAATCTGATATATTGCCTATTTACATTAACGGTATTAGGGTATGCTTGTAAAGTTCAAATGGCAACGACGACGGGTACAAATGCAACCGCGAATGCTGCTATTGCTAATAAGGAAGACAGCGTTGATTTGCCACCGCTTGCACCATTTTCTACAATGCCACTCACGCCCGAACAAAGTTTAGCCGCATTCCATGTTCCCGAAGGCTATCATATGGAACTGGTGGCAAGTGAGCCAATGATAACCGAACCCGTCGTGATTGCTTGGGATGGCAACGCAAAAATGTATGTCGCCCAAATGGAAACTTATACGCAGGATGCGGACGGAACAGGCACTAAAGAAAATAAAAGCCGAGTCATGCTTTTAGAGGATACCGATAATGACGGCAAAATGGATAAAAGTTCTGTTTTTATAAAAGATTTAGTTTTACCACGCATGTTGCTATGTGTCAACCATGAGCTTTTGGTCAATGAAACAGATACGTATGATATTTATAGCTACAAAGACATTAACGGCGATGGCGTTGCAGATGAAAAGAAAATAGTTTATAGTGTCGGAAAGGTAGCACCGGGCAATTTGGAGCATCAAAGAAGTGGTTTGGATTGGAATATCGATAATTATATTTATCAAACGGTTGACCCCATACGTTTTCGATACGTCAACGGTGCTCTCCAACCAGATTCTCTGCACAGTGGTTCAAATGGGCAATGGGGCTTAACACATGATAATTATGGTCGTTTGTTTTTTAGTAGAGCAGGCGGTGAAAACGCGGGTTCAGGTTTTCAAATCAATCCAAAATATGGCGCATTAGAATTTTCGGATGCTTACAGCGAAGAAAAATTTAGTCCCGTTTGGTCAATAATTTCAAATCCCGATGTACAAGGAGGTAAGCCCAGATTGCGTCGAGACAGCACATTAAACCATTTTACGGCTGCTAACGGGCAATCCATATTTAGAGGCGATCGGCTACCCGCCGATTTAGTGGGCGATTATTTGATTAATGAACCCGTTGCGCGCATCATTCGGCGCGCAAAAGTCATCAATATAGAAGGTAAAACCCATTTGGAAAATGCTTACGACCGCAAGGAATTTATAGCCAGCACCGATTTTTATTTCAGACCGGTCAATACTTACACAGGTCCCGATGGATTTATTTATATTGTAGATATGAATAGAGGCATTATTCAAGAATCCAATTGGACACCAAAAGGCAGTTTTCTTCGAGGTAAAATTGATTATTATGGCATAGCTAAAATCAATCAACGCGGGCGTATTTGGCGGTTGGTACACGATGGATTTAAACCCGGTGCTCAACCTAAAATGCTCGACGTACCTGCCAGCACTTTGGTCAATTATTTAGATCATCCGAATGGTTGGTGGCGTGATAATGCTCAAAAACAAATCATTATTTTAAGCGATAAATCGGTCGTTCCTACATTAAAACAAATGGCAATCGGGCAGAAAAATGTTTCAGCTTTGGGTAGACTACATGCCTTGTGGACACTCGAAGGCTTGAATGAAATTAATAAAGACATAATTTATGCTACCCTGAAAGATGCCGACCCACAAATCAGAAAGGCTGCCATTTGGATTAGCGAACGCTATATAAAACAAGATGATAATGATATGATTACCCAAGTAGGCAAACTCTTGAATGATGAGCATTATGATGTAAAAACGCAATTGATTTTATCATTAGGTGCGAGCAAAAATCAGCTTGCTCAGCAGATTGTTCAAAATATTTTATCTCAAAATCCGAATAATCAGATGATAAAAAGTGCAAAAGGTAGCATTGATAGAAATGAAGACGCTAAAATATATGGTGCTAAACTCGCCAGCTTTTCCGTTGCAGATAGAAAATTAATCTTAAATGGTGCTGAGATTTATAAATCCATGTGTTCGCCTTGTCATGGCGATGATGGCAAAGGGCTACCGACCCATGCCGCACCTGCTTTGAGGGGAGCAAAACACGTTAATGCAGATAAGGATTTAATTATCAGAATTTTATTACATGGTTTAAAAGGTCCGATTGAAGGTAAAACCTATCCAAGTGAAATGGCAGCCATGAAAGATAATACCGATGAATGGCTTGCTTCGGTGTTGAGTTATGTGCGCTATGAATTTGTAGGCACTTCGATAAGAGTAGGCAAAATTCGGCAATCGGCGGTTGTGCAAGCAGTTGATGTTAAAAAGATTAGAGCGCAACATATAAGAGTAAAGAAGGCTTGGACAGTTGAAGATTTGGAAAAACTATCTTCTGCACCACCCGCAAATAAATAATTTACATTTTCAGTTTGTGAA
>JAYTON010000068.1:0-11660 GCA_043747725.1 Saprospiraceae bacterium | reverse complement strand
TCTACGAAAATTATCGCTCCAATCTGGTGCGGGTAAAATCGGGTGAAATAAGCTATTTAGAACCCGATGCGAAAGGCATTTTTAAAACAAAAAGTGTTGAAATAACATCAAAAGACGTCGAAATACTGAGGGGGTTGATGGTGACGAGCTGGGGCAAAATTCAGAATCAAGAATTTAATGGTTGTGGAAAAAAGGATTGCGTTTGGTGTCGCTTTATAAAAAATAATCAGACAGTTGATTCGTTTGCCAATATCGAAACGGAGTATTTAGACGATTGAAAAAAATTTAGAGATATATAAAGTAAAATTTTTTGTTTATTTGTTTTTATTTTTGAAACAAAAAATATAAATTTGCTTTCAGATTGAAATATGAATTTGGAGAAAGAAACCTTTTTTAGAGAGACGTTATTGGAGTGGTTTTCTACCAACCATCGTCCGATGCCTTGGAAAGGTGAAAAAAATCCTTATTGGGTTTGGCTGTCTGAAATCATTTTGCAACAGACTACAGTCAGCATGGGTTTGCCCTATTATGAGCGATTCGTTGAGCGATACCCCTCAGTAAAAACCCTTGCAGATGCGCCTGAGGATGATGTGATGAAGATGTGGGAAGGCTTAGGTTATTACTCTCGCGCCCGCAATTTGCACGCTACGGCGAAGCAAATTGCCAATGAGCTAAAGGGTTCATTTCCAACAAGTTATGAAGGTTTGTTGACTTTGAAAGGGGTTGGAACATATACGGCGGCGGCGATTGCATCCTTTGCTTTTGACTTGCCTCATGCTGTGGTGGATGGCAATGTATATCGTGTTTTATCTCGATTTTTTGGCATTGACCAACCGATTGATACCTCTCAGTCGAAACGGCTTTTTACAGACTTGGCGAATGCTGTTTTAGATAAAAATAGGGCGGCGGATTTCAATCAAGCCATAATGGATTTTGGCGCGACGCACTGTACACCTGCCAAACCGAATTGTAAAAATTGCTTGATGAAAACAGAGTGTGTAGCATTTCAAGACAAAAGAGTGCATGAATTGCCTATAAAATCAAAGAAAATTGAAAAAAAAGAGCGTTTTTTTAATTATTTAGTCATCAATGCAGGCGATTTTACATTTATTAAAAAAAGATTGGATAAGGATATTTGGCAAAATTTGTATGAATTTCCTTTGGTTGAGACTCATTATTTAATTGAAAATTTATCAGATGCCATTGCAAGGGACGAAGCAAAGGAGAGTGATTTAAAAGGTTTTTTAAAATCTGATTTTAAGATTTTAAAAAAATCGCCACCTTATGTTCAACTTTTGACGCATCGAAAAATCATTGCTCAATTTTGGGAAATTGAAATGCCTGCTAATTTTTCTTTTACAGATGGCAATTATTTAAATATTGAGAGGAAAAATTTAACTAAATTTGCCTTTCCGAAAGTCATTGATTTGTATTTACATAGTTCTGAATTAACATTGTTTTGATAATCACACAATTTAATAATAGTATTTGTACTTAGAAAACTTATTTATCAACTTTTAAATCTAATTAACATGATTAACAAAGTCACTTTGATAGGACATTTGGGACAAGATCCTGAAATTAGACGATTGGAAAACGGCACTCCCGTTGGACGTTTTTCATTAGCGACCAGCGAAAGCTATAAAGATGCCAATGATGAATGGCAATCCCTCACCGAATGGCATAATATTGTCGTTTGGAGGCAACAAGCTGAAAGTGCTGAAAGAAATTTAAAAAAAGGCATGCTCGTATATGTTGAAGGTAAAATCAATTATCGAAAATATACGGATAAAAACGGTATTGAAAGGACGTCTTCTGATATTGTAGCGAATTCTGTTAGACTGATGGGTAAAAAAGAAGGTGGCAGTCCTTATCAAAATATACCGACTCAAGAGCCGCCAATGAAAGGCAGTCAGAACAACTCAGAGCCGGTTTTTGAAGTTGTCGCTCCAACGAGTGAGCCACCAATGGCATCTGATGATTTACCGTTTTAATGATTGAAAACTATTTTTGATAGTTCAATAAGTGAAATGAAAACTTTGTGAAAGTATAACAGCTTTCACAAAGTTTTTGCATTTTAAAGGTTATTAAAATCCGAAATGCTGTGCAACACCCCCTCAGTATTTTGCGTTTTAGAATAAAATTTTATAAATATGTTGATTAAAAAATTTCTATTTTGTTTAACCACTCTTTCTCTTTTAATAACGGCTTGTGAAGAGCCGACTTATACGCCTAAACCACGCGGTTTTCCAAAAGTGACCTTACCTGAAAAGGCTTATCAAAAATTTGATGAAAAATATTGTCAATTTTCTTTCGATTATCCAACCTATGCTATCATTGAGCAGGATTCACTATTTTTTGACGAAAAAGCCCCATCTGATTGTTGGTTCAATATCAAAGTGCCCAGCCTGAATGCGGAAATTCATTGCAGCTATTATAATATTGATAAAAAAAATACGCTCGAAAAACTGAGGGGTGATGCTTTTCAACTGGTCGGAAAACACAATGTGAAAGCCGATTATATTGATGAATTGCCTATCAATAAACCCAATAAAGTAAGCGGTTTTGTTTTCAATATCGAAGGTCCAGCCGCCAGTCCATTTCAATTTTATTTGACGGATAGCACGCGTCATTTTATGCGCGGAGCTTTGTATTTTGATGCTAAATCAAGACCTGATTCGTTGAAGCCAATCATCGAATTTATGAAAACGGATATGATGCAAATGGTGAATACTTTTGAATGGAATAAATAATTATTTGAATTTGTAATTCCTATATTATCAATATTTTATGTAAATTTCGATAAAATACTGAGGGGGTAAGGGGTTATAAAAAAAGCTGATTTCTTTTTGGGAAATCAGCTTTTTTTATAGAATAATGCTAAAATTTTTATTTAGACCACTCGATAATTGATTTCTCATTCATCCGAATATAGTCATTGTTTTTAGCTTCTTTGGCTAATGCAAGAGAGCGGCTTGCGCTTTCGATAGCTCCTTTTTTATCGCCTAATTTGGCTTGTACCAACGATTTATGACGCAACATCCAGAAGCGTTCACCTTTAGCGATGGCTTTATTGGCAAATTCTAAAGACATTTTCAAATCTTTACCTGAATCAAAATAGTATTGAGACATGGCAAAATAATCATTTTGCGTAGGTCCATCTAATTTTTGCTTGATTTGAGCCATCACTTTGCTGTCAACATCATTCGTGAAAGGGACACGCACAATTGTATTTTCCCAAGCAATTTCGATATCCGCAGAGTTATTAGTGACATTAGCAACCCCCATTGTGAATGATTCTACTGTCATAGAATTGTTCATTGGTTTTACCATCACTTTTAAAACATCATCTTCAGGTTTGTAATCGAAAACACTTACCGCAGGGTTTTTATTGAAAATGATTTCCCAAGAGTCTTTTCCCGGTTTAGTCAACAGCACGTAGCTGCCTTTTGCTAAGCCTTTGCCCATGATAGTGATAGAGTCAGTAGTCGAAATTTTGGTTGCAGAGTTAGCACCTGTACGCCACAAAGCACCGAATGGCACGACATCCCCGCCGAATATTTTACGTCCTTTCATGCTTGGGCGGCTGTATTCGATTTTAATTTCAGTCATACCGACTTTTTGAGTAACTGTAGAACCCGGACTTGGAGCAGGCATATCAATTTGTGCTTGACCAATGTAGCTCAGTAATAAAAATGCGCAAATACTGAGGGGTGACAAAATTTTTTTCATAGTCCAATTAATTTAATTTTAAAATATAGATGATTAAAAAAATGATTTAATGAAATTTTAGGATAACTTAAAATAAAAAATCAGCCTGTAAAAGTATCATTTTTACAGGCCGATTTCAAACTTATTTAGATAAAAACATGGCTTCTACTCAAAAGTTTGGATGGAGCATTAAAATTCTACTCAAAATTCAGCAAACCAAATCGATATGTTTTATTACGTTCACCATATATAACCATATCGCGTCTGCCGATCTGACGACAAATTTTTGGGCGCGTTACAATACCTTCTTCTTTATTTTGAAAAAGCGGTGCTTTTTTTATTTGACCACTTCTATCTACTTCAGCCAATACGACCACTGAATATTTATCAGGCTCATCAGTATATATTTTTTTACTCTTCGGGTCAAGATTGCGAGGGTCTTCGTTGTAGATAAAATACAATTTATCAGCTACCGTACTCATCGCGTAGGATGAATAAATACCTCCATCGTTTTTAGAAAGCTGTCGTTTAGGGATGCGTGCTGCCCAGTCAATCTCACCATCAGGGCGAATATTGACCACCATTATATCATTGTAATTATAATAATAATCAGCTTGACGGTTATTATTTCTATAGCCATAAGGGTCATAATAAGATGAATAAAATGGGTCGTACCAACCATAGCTATAACCATAAGGGTAACCTCTACCGGCATAATTATTATTGTAGCGTTGCTCAATAAAATACTGTTCAGCTATCAAAATAGCCCCGCCATCGCTCCGAAGAATTAGTTTATCCAATGAATATGAGGGTAATTCGGCTTCTTTTTCTTTATCATTGGTTAGTGCAGCAGCTTTGGCGCGTTCTTTATTTTTTTCAGACAGATTTTGAGTCAAAAATCCTAAATCAAATTCGCGCGTACTCACGCTCGACATATCCTTAGTTTTAGGATTAATTTTAAAAAAACAAGTGCCTTTTACACTGGTTGCATTTTTTTCTGAATAAAAACCGCTGAAAACTAAATCTCCATCGTCGGCTGCTCTAAAAGTTAAATCCGTAACAAATTTATCTTTCACTTTTATTTTATATTCCTGCACATCCAAGGTGCTATCCCGCATATAGGCAATCAAATCGTATTGATAAGTTGGTTTGCCACCGCGAGCCAACCGATTAGACCCCTCAGTATAAATGACGCCGAGCAGAAAAACATTGCCATTTTTATCCACTTGATATTCATCTACACTAAAATTATTTTTAGCGAATGGGAGTTTGGCATTTTTAGTCCATATCTCATTGAAATCACTATCATAGACTGTCAGTGTAAACTCTTGTTGTTTTTTCTCGCTTGGCTGCTTCGTGAAAACTACTATTTTAGAGCTATCGCGCGATATAGCGTAACTAAATACATCTTGACGATCCCGATTGGTTTCATCTTGCTCACCTATTTTTAAAAGCTCCTTATCCAATGTAAGGCTTTCATTTTTAATACGTTGGGCAAAAAGGTACGTTTTTTCATGCTTTTCATTGTAAAAATAAGTCATTAGCCATAGTTTGCCTTGAAGCATGACTACATCTTTTACAAAGCGTTCTTTACCTTTATATTCAAGGTTAAGCTCTTTTGATTTGGTAAGTTTCATGTTACTGTCATAATATTCAACAATAACTTTGATACTGCCCGCACCCAAAGCACCACCTCTACGCGTCCGCAGTGTATAAAATCCACCCCCCTCAGTAGCGACTATCTTTTGGAGGTCGCTATTAGAAGGCTCTTCATATGGATTGCTCCATTTTAATCTCCCATCTTTGCGAATATTAACATCATTAATTTGAGCATTTAGCAAGCTCACAATGCTTAATAAAAAGAGGATAATATTGATTCTAATAGTTTTCATAACTGAAATTTTTTTTAAGAATTAAGGAGGTAAAAATACTCATGCTATTGAACAGAATTTTATAAAAAAAGCGTTTTTTCTTTTAGTTAAATTTTTCATAAAATTTTGACTGTTAAGGTTTTATGAAAAATACTTGACAAATTTATGACAAAATCGCGATTATAACACACGTCACAATTTGAAGTATTCGCTTCAAAAAATATTAAAATTAAAACTTTGATTGACTGGCATAAGGATTGCAATATGTAAAAATACATATTTCATCCAATCTAAAACTATTCATGAAAAAGTCTTTTATTACTTACATCACTATAATTTTGTTGTTAGCTGCAAATTTCGCCGACGCACAACAAATGGCATCAAAAGTCAACCCAAGCGGCTCTAAATTGGCTGTTCCGGCTTCGATTGATCGTCAGTTTAAACGGGACGCAGCGCGCATGGCTTTACGCCTCGATTCTGAAAAAGAAGATTCTCGCTATTTGCCCGTCGCTATCAGCCGTGATAACATTAATAGTTTATACAAAGCACTGAGCAATATTTACATCAATGACGAAACGGGTAAATCAATCGCCCGTTGTAATATCCATACTTTCCCAAATCCTTCTATTGATCACATTGTGATTATTTTCAAACGCAATGTAGATTGGGCGGCTCCGCTCAAACAAGGCATCAGCGAAACCACAAATAAAGAATTTAATCGCCTACTCGATCAATACGATCTCGCCATTGAAAAACATGTGCAATGGAACGAAACGCAGGATGCTATCACGCTGCGTTCAAAAGAACCTCTCAACATGGCGGCTTTGGCAGGGCAGTTTGATAATATCCCGGGTGTGGAGCAAATTGATTTGGGTTTGCCTAAATTCGGTGGCAATGATATCAGAGCTAAGCGTGTAACAGGTGGTTGGGAAATTGATTTTATATATTCTTTTGGCGCAACGACAGGCGGTGGTGGCAAGCAACATACTTGGAAATTTAAAGCTTTGGACAATGGTCAAGTGACTTTGCTTAAAGAACTGGGTGAGCCTTTGCCTTCATGGATGCGTTGCGATAACGACGCCAAACCGATGGCTTCGAGAGGATAGGAAACTGTACACTTTCCTGCCACGCTCTGCTCGCAGTCACAAAAACAAAAACGCTTAAACTTTAGATAGTTTAAGCGTTTTTTAATTTTATAAAACATTGAGAATGAAGATATTATCTAACTTTCAAAAATGCTTCTGCCAATTCAAGCCCTTGAATTTGAGCATCAACGTATTCATATAGGTCTTCATAATTACCTTGTGCATGTTTTAAAAAACTGGATGCTTGTCCATAAATAGCAGGTAATTTCAGTTTTTTAATGCAGTAAAATCCATCTAAAAAATTTTTAATACCGCCTGAAACGATGATTTCTCGACAGCGAATTTTATCATCCAATTCTTCTACAATTTGATTTGTAAAATTCACCATTTCTATTGCTGTATGACCAATATGAGCCAATTCATTATAAGCCTCTTGCCTTTCCGACGACCCCCTCAGTAATTCGAGTTTTGAAAAGCTTGTACCGCCTGCTGCTGCAAAGTCAACGGCTGCCAACGGCAATTGAAGCAATGTTTTAAGGCTATGATAGCCAAAACCTTGACCCACCTCTTTGACTATAATTGGACAATTTAAAGTATTTAAAATGGTTTCAATGGTTTCAATTGGTGGGTGTTTAAAACGGTCACCTTCGGGCTGAAGCCATTCCTGCATGGGGTTGACGTGGATAATTAAGCCATCGGCGCACAGTTTTTCCAACATTTTATCAATTAAAAAAAGCTCTTTTCTATTTATTAAAACCTCTAACTGTGCGATGCCCAAATTGGCGAACAAAGCCTGTTCATCGCCCAATGTTTTTCTAACATCAAAATCTTTAAAATAATTATCGGAGTACAATAATTGCCTGCACGAACCCAATCCCATACCGAATCCAAAATCCTTGCATGACCGCGCAAGGTTGTGATTTATGGTTCGCGCCAATTCTGTTCCGCCCGTCATACTACTCACCCACATGGGAGTTTTAAACTTTTTGTTTAGAAAAGTAAAAGGTTGTAAACTACCTTTTTCGGGGTGTGCAGCGAATAGAGGCTCGTAATAAAAACGGCTATCTAAGTCGCTGATTTGCGACTTGAAAGCCAGTTCAATATGGTCGCGTTTGCGGCTCGCGGCTGTGGGGTCTTGTTCAGGCAAAACGGCTTTGTTTTCTAAATTTTCCAAGTAAAAAGGTCTGTTTTATTAAAAAAATGCTTGAAAATTATGTCAAAAAATTCATCAAAACGTTTAATAATTCTTTCGGTTTTTCGGCGTGTACCCAATGCCCTGCGCCTTCTATGGTGGCTAATTCAGCTTTTGGAAAGAGCATTTTTATGGTCTCCAAATCCGAATCTTTAACATAATGAGATTTGCCACCGCGAATAAAAAGCGTTGGTTTTTTAAAAGGATCGCCTTCGGGTGCAGCTAAAATATAGTCATCATAATCACGATGCAAAACATCCAAATTCATTTTCCATTCGAAGCCACCACCTTCATCTTCAGCTCGGCGGGATAGATTTTTTAAGAGAAATTGAATGGTGCTGGCGTCTTCATCGAGTTTCTCAGTGAGGTAGGCTTCTGCTTCTTTACGGTCTTCAAGTGTAGAGAGGTCGAGATTGAGCAAAGCATCAAAAATTTCCTCATGTCCACTGGGATATTTTTTAGGCGCAATATCTATAACGACTAATTTTTTGACAGAATCAGGGTGATTCAAAGCGAATTGCATAGCCACTTTTCCACCCATCGAATGTCCTACTATCCGCGCTTCATAAATCCAATGGTCTTGCATAAATTCCGCCAAATCGTCTGCTAAAAGTTGATAAGTAAAGGTGTCATTTGTCTGTGGGCTGCGCCCGTGATTGCGGAGGTCAATGATAAAAACGGTGAAGTGTTCACTCATTTTTTTAGCAATCGTTTGCCAATTATCCAAAGTGCCGAATAGCCCGTGTAGAATAACAACAGGTTCTCCAAGTCCGAATTCTTTAAAGTTTAAATCAATCATAAATAATTTATCGCAATTCGTAAGTCTTATAAAATCAATGCTTTATGATTATTTTTCAATAATTTATTCAAATGGTTTAAATCTAAATTTTTCCAAGACCCCTCAGTACTCAGCACTTGAAAACGAGCAAAAAGCTCTTCAGAATACCAGCCCAGCTCACGCGTTTTTTTGATGACGACTGCGTGATGAGGGTTTTTGTAAGCAAAATTTTTCATCGCTTCTTCATTGTCCCAAAGGCTGAAAGTGACTTGTTGAACTATTGGCAACTCACCGATGCCGATGCTAAAAATTCGACCTTCGGCACCTTCCAATGAGCGGCTTGTTGTGCGAGTAAATCGATGAAATTTATAAATGTATTTCGTTTTAATAGATCCTCGAGTCAGTACAGCCACTGGAGCTAATGGGTCATTTTTACCGCTGGTTTCAAAAGGCTCCACTGCGTCCCATTTGCCATGCGACATTATTGGCTGTAAAAATACAGTAAAGATTTCGGTTGCTCGATTTTGATAGGATTTAAATGCTTCATTTTGACTAAAAAAAAGACGCGCTGCTGCTTCATTTTCCCAAACAGCGAGTAACCCATATACCCCAAAATCAGGCATCAAATTAAAGCCATTACCTGAACCCGCGCCAAACATTTTCATAAAAGTAGCTCCCTCTTGCCACGCTCCGCTCGCATTGACAAGTATCCCTTTAGGAATATTGATCCTCTCTTTATTTAAAAAAACCTTTTTTCCCATTTGGGTGAAAGCCCACCAACGATTTTTGAAGCCTTCAAAACGAAAAAAAGTAATACTAACAATTTGTTTCAAAATTATATATTGGTTTTATAAAGCGTTGGAAATCAATTTTTTATAAGATTTTTAACAAAAAAACTATGTAAAAGTTGTAAAATACTGAGGGGGCAATTGTTAAACTTAAATGGCGATTCAGAATTGGAGCAACTTTTGTTTCATTTATATTAAAATTGTAAATAATTTTTATTTTAACTTAATATGAGTAAAAACGTGTAAAATAAACGTTTAAATTTACGATAATCTGTTAAACGAAAAACCATGTTTAAGATATTCAAAATCTTCGTTTTTATATGCCTTTCTCTTAATCTTGCGGCTCAAACGGCTGCTTCACTTGAAATACAGGCACGCAAGACGCCTGATAAACGTGAGAAAATGGCATTGCTTTACAAGGCGGCAGAGCGTTATCTGGGTGCGAATCCAGATAACGCCTCTCAATTAGCGCATCAGGCATATACCATCGCTACCGAAGATTTAAAGGATTATACGATGGCAACACGGGCAGCTTTTTTGAATGCAGAGGGGTATGCCCGACAAAGAGAATGGAGCAATGCTAAATTTCGCTACAATCGGAGTAAAGAAAGTGCTCAAAAGGCGAATGATATAGATTGGACGGTTCGGTCGCTTATGAAAATGTCGGATATGGCGAAAAATGAAGGCAATGCTGCCGAAGCGGAAGCGTTCAGAAACCAAGCCAATGACCTCAAAAAACGCCCCAATGTCACTGCGAACGGAGCGCGGCAGGAGGGGGTAACTATCACCTCTTACGGTAATCGCCCTACGGCAGCCACATCTTCAAACCTGTCAACGGCTTCTACAGCTCTGCCTTCTCCATTAGCAAATCGAACAGCACCGACCAATCAAGTGGAAATGAACAATCTGCGAGAGCAATTTCGCCGACAAACCGAGCAGCTTGAGCACGATAGGCAACGCATGATTAGCGAAGTCAATATGCTAAAAAAAGAAAAAGAATCTTTGAATAATGGCATGACTCAATTGCGAGTAAAAGAAAAAACATTAACGGAGGAATCAGAACAAGCCAAGCATACTATTGCCCAAAAAACTCAACAATTAGCTATGATTGAGGAGCAAAAAGATCAAATTAAACGGGTGGCTACAAAAAAACAAAAATTGGTAGAGGCCTTGCGCAATGAAAATCTATTGGATTCTATCGCTTACTCGCAGGATAGGCAGGAACAGGAGTTCCAACTCCAAAAAGCGCATAATTTTAGGAATATCTTACTTTTAATATTAGGTTTTGCGCTCATGATAGTGGGGTTAATTTATAAGAGATATATTGATAATCAGAAACAAAGGCGTATTCTTTTAGGAAAAAATAAAATGATTGAAGATGAGCGCCAACGCAGTGATGAACTTTTACTCAATATTTTACCAGCTGCTATTGCTTCAGAGTTAAAAAGTCATGGTAAAGCGAAAGCTCAGCGTTATGATAAGGCATCAGTATTATTTACAGATTTTATAAATTTTACATCTATTTCAGAGAGATTGACCCCAGAGCAATTAGTAACGGAACTCGATACGTATTTTAAAGCTTTTGACTTCATTATTGCGCAATATAAATTGGAAAAAATTAAAACCATTGGCGATGCTTATATGTGTGCATCGGGTTTGAGCGATAGAATTTCGACACCGATTAATATTGTAAAAGCTGCATTAGAACTGCAACAGTTTTTGAACGAAATGAAAGCTGAAAAAATAAGGCTTGGAGAGCCATACTTTGAAGCCCGAATTGGGATTAATACGGGACCTGTAGTAGCAGGCGTAGTAGGCATCAATAAATTTGCTTACGATATTTGGGGAGATACGGTCAACCTTGCTGCGCGCATACAAGAGGCATGTGAGCCAGGATGCATCAATATTTCTGAAGCCACACATCGTGAAATTCAATATACCTTCAATTGTCGTTATCGCGGAAAATTACCAGCAAAAAACAAAGGCGATATAGAGATGTATTATGTAGAAAGCCCCAATTTGATACAAACGACATCCCTTCAGTATGAATCACTTATAATGCGTGATTTTTAACGTTTGACAACACTTTTTTGAATTAAAATTTCTACTATTCTCTCCTTAAAAGCGGCACCTAATGGTATGTCGTGCTTATCTATTTTAAGCGTATTTTTCTCCAAAGATTGTATTTTGTTGGAGTTGATAATATAAGAGCGATGTACTTGCTTGAATATATTA
>JAYTON010000067.1:0-4987 GCA_043747725.1 Saprospiraceae bacterium | reverse complement strand
TATAGGAACTCCCTTTGGGAAAAGCATAAAAAAGGTAATAAAAAAATTCTTCAACCCATCTATAAATATATTGAAGAATTATTCCAACAAAATTCTCTCAGTTTTGACATACCCCCTTTGGTCTTCAATTCTCAAAATATACATGCCCGATTGGAGACTACCCCTCAGTATTTCGGCGGTCTGACCGACTATATCTTCTTCTTTTCGCACGACTGCACGCCCCAGCAAGTCAAAAAGCGTCATTTTTACGCTGGATACTGAGGGGGGGAGCAGAATATGCAATTTATCTTTCATCGGATTCGGAAAAATCCGCACGTTTTCCAATTGCTGAATATCTCTCGTACCCGTCAATCCCGTTGTATCTGTCGTGTAGAGGGCAATCATCACCATCATTTCATCGTCGGAGGTAGGTCCGAAGGTGAGTGTTTTATCGCCGCTATTTTTCCAAGTCGCTTGATGCACGAAGCCGAGACTCAAATCAACAGGCGTCAAAGGTTGAAAATACCGCATAGGGATGTGTTGATAATCATAATAAGGCGAAGCACAGCCGGGCAAACCATTGGGGCAAGAGGCATCGTACATCAATTCGCCTTTTGCACCATTTGGCAATCGCTTAAAAACTTTGTAGCCCGTCCCATATTTATGCGTATGCCCCATCAAGCCCCAAACATAGACTTTTCCGAAGTAAAAAAACGGTGATTCAGCCGTCGTTGTCTGATTATTATTGGGTATCGAAATCGAATTATTAGGCACTAAGGTCGCAAACATCTCTTGTTTGGCTGTTCCGTTCGGCTGTGTATAGACGTTGATATAGGCTTCCGCTTTGTAGGTATGGTTAGCAGAATAGTTGATATAATGCGTGTTCAAGTCAAGCACCCTATCTTTTTTCCATTTATAAGCCGTTCGAGCAGGCAATTTCAAATCAGTACGCTCCTGTACAGCGGAGACAAGGCTGATATTGCTATGATTCGCATCCAACCTCAAACCCGGTGCAATACTCGTCGCATTGGTCGGGCTATTAAAATTATAAATAATAAAATGATGTGAATAGGCAGAAATAATATGGTCAATGCGGTTCACCTCTACATCGTTCGCCAAGTTGAGTTCCCATTTTTGATAATATTGCAGCTCATTACCCGGTGTTCCCTGTGGTTCAAGAAAAAAAGGACCCATTTTGATTTGAAAACCCTCGCTTACTGAGGGAGCAGGTGGCGGCGTTTCGAAAGCAGCTAAGCCACGCCCGACCGTATCATAATAGGCGCGAATCCTATTTTCAGGTACAATAAAAGTTTTATTGGCGCCATAAAGAATCCATTGACGGATGATTTCCTTTTCCGTTTTTGTCAGAACATTACCCGATTGAGGCATCAAATCACCTTCGCCGGCGCCGAGTGCAGGGTAATATTTATCTAAATCATTGTTTATTTTATGAAAAATAAAACTTCTATCTGCTCTGCCCGCATAAACACGTTTATAACCTTTTGCAATGGCAGTGATATTGGTGGGCGTTACATTGACAAGGTTTTTATAGACTTCACCCGATTTATCAGTGCCAAAACCTTCGAGGTCGAGTCCACCTTTTTTTTGAGCATTGCTGTGGCAACTGATGCATTTTGCTTGAAAAATGCCATAAACCCTATTGAAAGCGAGAGTGTTTTGACCCCTCAGTATGGGGACGAAAATGAGGAGAGTTAGGGCAGTAAAAAGAGTTTTCATAAATGTGTAGTTTTGGTAAAAAATTAAATTCAAGTAAAAATAAGTACCTTTTTGAAAAAACATTCATTTTAATTGTCATATTTCCAAATTTATATCCCAAATCATGAGTGAACGGTCATCACTGCCTGAAATGAGCCAATTATTATAAGGCGTCCAACTAAGGGTATTAACTGAATTGAGGTGCCCGCCGTACCGAATGGTATTGATAACTTTCAGCAACTTTATCTCTTCAATTTTGAAATTTTGGTTTTCGTCTGAAGTCATTAATTGCCATATTTTAATTGTTTTATCGCGGCTTGCCGTAGCAAATACGTGAGGATTTTGAGGGTGAAAAGCAATTTTATTAATCGTGTATAAATGAGCAGATAATTCTAATGCTGTATCCTGTCCCGCTTCGCTTGCATTGACATTTTCATCTAAACGCCACATTTTAAGCAAAGCATCTCTTCCACCACTTAGCAGATATTGACCATTCGTCGCATATTTTATTGAGAAGACGGAATTTTTATGGGCATTTTTAATAATATTTTTAAGATTCAAATGTTCATCTACA
Organism: Saprospiraceae bacterium; assembly: GCA_043747725.1. Taxonomy (GTDB): domain Bacteria; phylum Bacteroidota; class Bacteroidia; order Chitinophagales; family Saprospiraceae; genus JAAFJT01. Next base: position 2,718 of record JAYTON010000067.1, on the reverse strand, counting down.
AAATAAATATGTCCATCGCTCGCGCCAACAGCGAATTCATGCCGTTCTTTTGAAAAATCCATACAGCGCAAACTCTTCGTAGAGAGTTGAAAACTCTCTATCGAACGACTTTTTTCAACTGACCAGCGGGTCATAATACCATCGCCGCCAATTGTATATAGTTGATTATTAATGAGTTGAATATCAAAAACGCCTTTACTATGATGAGCAATGTTTTTATTTTTATCAGGATTATTGAGGTCAATAAAATGCAAACCACCATTCATGTTGCCAGCTACAATTTGGTTTTTATCGGGTAAAAAAAGCAATGAAAATAAATTGGAATCTACTTTTGCCAATAATTTTCCGACTTCTGGATTCGTTAAATCCCATTTCACAATCCATCCGTCACCTGCACCCGAGAGGATATACTGAGGGGTATACCCTTGTGTGAGTGCGAAGACGGAGCCTTGATGCCCCATGAGTTGAGCGATTTTTTTTATCATCATTTCATGGTAAAATTAACAAAAAAGGGTATTCCGACAATCGGAACACCCCCTCAGTATTTTTATATTTTTCAAAGAAAATTACTTGATTTTGAATGCTTTTTTCACTTTATCCACATAATCAAGTTTTTCCCAAGTGAAAAGCTCCACTTTCATAGTTTTCGTTTTGCCATCAGGTTGTGAAAATGTTTTTTCTACAATTTCATTTTGACGACCCATGTGACCGTAAGCCGCTGTTTCGCTGTACATCGGTTGGCGTAATTTCAAGCGTTTTTCAATTAAATAAGGGCGCATATCGAATATACCTTCTACAATTTTAGCCACTTCTCCATCGCTGATACCCACTTTCGATGTACCATAAGTATTCACATAAATACCCATCGGTTTCGCAACGCCAATAGCATACGATACCTGAACAAGCACCTCTTCGCAAACACCCGCCGCTACAAGATTTTTAGCAATGTGGCGTGTCGCATAAGCTGCTGAACGGTCAACCTTAGAAGGGTCTTTGCCCGAAAAAGCACCACCACCATGCGCACCTTTGCCGCCATACGTATCAACTATAATTTTACGACCTGTCAAACCTGTATCTCCATGCGGACCACCGATGACGAATTTGCCCGTCGGATTGATGTGGTAAGTAATTTGATCATTAAAAAGTGCTTGAATTTCTTTTTTCATCTTCTTTTTAACGCGCGGGATGAGGATGTTTACTATATCTTTTTGGATTTTCGCTAACATTTTGCTCTCTTCATCAAAATCATCGTGTTGAGTAGAAACAACAATTGCGTCAATACGAATCGGCAAATTATTATCATCATATTCAATGGTCACTTGCGATTTGGCATCAGGGCGAAGGTATTTAATTTCTTTATTTTCACGGCGCAAAGCTGCTAATTCAATCAAAAGTTGATGTGCCAAATCGAGTGCTAACGGCATATAATTATCCGTTTCGCTGGTAGCATAACCGAACATCATACCTTGGTCACCAGCACCTTGCTCTTCAGGATTGGTGCGCTCAACGCCTTGATTGATGTCAGGCGATTGTTCATGAATAGCCGATAAAATACCGCATGAATCTGCTTCAAACATGTATTCCGACTTGGTATAGCCAATTCTTTTAATCACCTCTCTGGTGATTTTTTGTAAATCGAGGAAAGATTTTGATTTCACTTCACCTGCTAATACTACTTGACCCGTTGTCACAAGGGTTTCGCAAGCCACTTTTGAAGTGGCGTCAAAAGCTAAAAAATTATCAATGAGTGCATCGGAAATTTGGTCAGCGACTTTGTCTGGGTGTCCTTCAGAAACGGATTCGGATGTGAATAAATAAGGCATAATTAACTGTTTTTTTTTAAAATTTCGATTTTGAGTAAAAAAAAATCTGTTCTAAAATGCTAAAGATATTAATCCGTTTTTAAGGTCAGATTGTAAGGACGCTTTTGGAAAATCTTTAGTGTGATATTTTTTGTTTTTGCGCTGCAAAGATAGGAATACTTTAAAAAAAAAAGGTATTCAGCATTTTTTTTAAAAAATTTCTCATTTTGTCACTGCGATGAACTTGGCAATACTGAGGGGTATGTTTAATAGGCAATTAGATATCCGTTAAGAGTATGCAAAACGCCTTGAAAACATAAGCTTTCAAGGCGTTTTACCTATTTTATCAGATTTTTTATTTTAATGGCTTCACGGTATAACCTTCTTTTTTGAGCAAATTAACCACCCCTTTTTCACCCCCTAAATGCCCAGCACCTACGGCGAAGAAGATTGATTTTTCAAACATCGCTTTCGCCATCAAAGGAATCCAACTTGTATTGCGGCTATTGATGAGCATGTTTTCATAACCTGCCAATTCATTTTGATCATCTGATTGGAGCATTTTACTCATGGCTTCGATGTCTTGTTTTTTATACATTTCCACCATTTTGCCTAAATCATCATTACCCGCACTGCCGTTTTTAATGGTTTTTACAAGCATTTCCGCTTGTACTTTGTAAGGAATTGAATCGAAAATGCCCATTTGAAACTCGACAGTTTCTAAACCGCCAAACTCTTTTTTCTGCTTTTCGCCCATTTGCAAAAACTCCATTTCGTAGGAAGTTGATTTACTGGCTTCAGAAATCCCACCGCCTTCGGCTGTCATTTTCTCACCATCAGTGCCAAGCATGACGCTCAAAAACATGGGTTTGATGCGTTCCAACATTTTAAGCGGCATACCGATTGAGTCAAATTT
>JAYTON010000066.1:0-2155 GCA_043747725.1 Saprospiraceae bacterium | reverse complement strand
GCAGGGTCGCCTGTACACATCTCTTCGTTGCCGAGTATGGCGAAATCAATGCCTACTTCATTCAAAATTTTGCAAAAAGCCATAGTCACTCGTTGCGCTCGTGCATCGAAACTGCCCGCACAGCCTACCCAAAACAGCACTTCGGGCTCTTTGCCTTCAGCCGTCATCATCGCCATCGTTGGAACATTAAATGGTTTACCCATAATTTTTTATAATTAAAAATTGATAATTGTAAAGTGAAAATTTTTAGAAACCCTAATTCCTAATTTTTAATTCCTAATTCCTTAGTCCACGCATCCCGCTCGACAGGCATTTGCCAAACGCTACCACTATTTTCAAGACTCGTAAACATAGGCACCCAATCGCTCGGACCTTGCGAAAGCGTCAAGATTTCATAACGCCGCAATTGTAAAATAATATCCAATGGGTCTATCAATATAGGGCAGGCTTCTACGCAAGCGTTACAAGTGGTACAAGCGTGGATTTCTTCGGGCATTGTGAGGTCAAAAAGTGACCTACCATCGTAGAAATTTTTAACTGTTAGAATTGTGTCGTTTGGATATAACTCCTTGTTAATCAACCTATTATCGCCACTATCTAATTTTTTACCGACTTCTTCTGCGCGGTCTCTTACATCCATCATAATCTTGCGAGGACTCAATTTTTTACCTGTAATATTCGCGGGGCAAACTGCCGTACATCGCCCACATTCAGTACAACTATACGCATCCATAATGTTTTTCCACCTTAATCCGAACACATCATTGGCACCAAAAGTATGCATTTCTGATTCCGATACTGAGGGGGTAGGCACCTCACCTTTGGGTGCAGGAATGCCCATCATTGAGCGCACTTCGTTGGTGATAGTGGGCATATTTTCCATAGCACCACGAGGTGTCAAACGGGCAAAATAGGTGTTCGGGAAAGCAAAAATGACGTGTAAATGCTTAGAAATGGGCAAATAATTCAAGAAACCCAAGACGACGAAATAATGCAACCACCAACCAAATCGCTCCAAACCCACCAATAAATGCTCATCCCAACCGCTTAAAAAAGCAGGACCGACCCAACTTGTTATAGCAAATGAACCGACTTTATGGTAATGCTCTGCGCCTTTCGCTTGAAGAGTAGAATCAGCACCATTCATGCAAAATATAGCGAATATCAAGAGGATTTCCAAGCCTAAAATGATATTGGCATCTATACTCGGAAAACCTTTCATTTCAGGTTTTTGAAATCGAGCAACTTTTAAAATATTGCGCCGTGCGATGAAGGCAATGGTAGCAATAAGTGCTAAAAAGCTCAATATTTCAATGAAGCTGATGATAATCGGATATAAAATGCCCAAATATCCTGAAAAGAATCGGTGAACGCCGAAAATGCCATCTATCAATATCTCTATCAATTCTACTTGAGTGAAAAGAAAGGCCACATATATAAATAGGTGTAGCACTGCCGGTATCCAGTTTTTAAACATTTTCTTTTGCCCAAAAGCCACGAGCAACACATTGCTCATGCGCTCGGTAAAGTTGCCTTCAATGATTTCCTCGCGCCCTAAGTTGATATTGCGCCGAATTTTCATGAAGTTTCCCCATGCTTTGCCTATAAAATAAATGGAAATTAGGATAAATATTGCTTGAGCCATATTCTAATAATTGTCTAAATGGTTGATTTTCAGTAATTTATAATTTAATTTATTTCAATTTGTCAATGTGAAAGCACCTCCTCAGTAGCCAGCACTTTTCAGCATGTAAAATAAAATGATTTCAGCGAATTTTCACTAATTTTGAATAAATTTAGAAATATTCCAATTTAAGTTTTTGATTATTGGGGTTTAGTTCAAAATTTATCACTTTTGTATAAAATAAGATTTATGAAAATATTAGATGACAAACAAATTCGGCAGAAGATAAAACGCCTGACGATTCAGATATTGGAAAATAATTTTGACCGACCTGAAATCATTCTCATCGGCATCAATAATAATGGTGTCGAAATGGCGAATTTGCTGATGAAAGAATTGGTCGAGCGCACGGATATTCCCATTACGCTCACACGCATACGGCTCAATCCCGCTGCCCCTGCCACTCATCCGATTATACTCGAAATGCCCGTTGAGGAATTAACGGGTAAGGCTGTCATCTTGGTGGACGAT
>JAYTON010000065.1:0-4632 GCA_043747725.1 Saprospiraceae bacterium | reverse complement strand
GAATTTGAGAGGAGACTGAGGGGGGCAACTTATGAAGAAATAGCGGCGAGTGGCGGTGGCATCCTCAACTCTGCCAAGCGTCTCCAAGCGATGGACGAGAACAAACTGTTTGAAAAAAGCCTTGAACGCCTTGAAGAAGCGCGAAATATGGGTACGGGCGCTATCGAAATCAAGAGCGGCTATGGCTTAACGGTTGAAAGTGAGTTGAAAATGCTGCGGGTGATTCGCCGATTGAAAGAAAAATCGAATGTAGAAATAAAAGCGACTTTTCTCGGAGCACACGCCGTGCCGATGGCTTATAGAGGGAACAGAACCATGTATATGTCTTTAATAATCAATCAGATGTTGCCTCAAATTGCTGCGGAAGGTTTAGCGGATTACGTGGATGTCTTTTGTGAAAAAATAGCTTTTTCTGTAAAAGAAACAGAAACTATATTAGAAGCAGCTTCAAAATATGGCTTGAAACCAAAGATTCACACCAACCAATTTAACTCAATGGGTGGCATTGAGGCGGCGGTAAAATACGATGCCGTTTCGGTGGATCATTTAGAGGTTTTGAATGATGCTGAAATTGCCGTTTTAAAAAAATCCAATACTATTGCCACGCTGTTACCAACCGCACCATTTTTTTTGAATGATGCACATACGCCGCCTGCTCGGAAATTGTTGGATGCGAATGTTGTGGTAGCTTTAGCCACTGATTTTAATCCAGGGACATCCCCTTCAGTATCTATGCCTTTTGTGGTATCTTTGGCGTGTATTCGCTTGCGCATGACGCCTGAGGAAGCCATCAATGCCGCTACGCTAAATGGCGCAGCGGCATTGGACATAGCGGATTCACATGGGAGCATTGCGGTTGGAAAAAAGGCAAAATTGATTTTGACGAAGCCCGTTAATTCATTGGCGTATTTGCCTTATGCTTTCGGCACAAATTGGATTGAGCAAGTGATTATTCCTTAATAAACCTTAAAACAGTCATTTGATTATTGCTATCCAAAATATGCAATTGATAAATGCCCAAAGGCAACCCCTCAGTAAAAGCTCATTTTTTGGAGACAAAACGGGATAAAAAATGCGCCCTGCTAAATCGGTCAACTAAACCCGATGTATCGGTTTCGGGATATCAATATTTAAAATTTCTTGTAGGATTGGGATAAATTTTTAAGCGCAGTGGTTTGCATTCAAGCATATTTTGAACCATCAGGAGGAGACAGTTGATTTCACCTTGTTTAAATCAGAATAGTAAGAGGGCAAGGTAATAATTATTAAATTATAAGATTCGTTATTTAACATGAAAAGTGTATTCTAAAATAGCTTTTGCAATATCCAATCCAAATAATTAGACAGTAGAAAATTAGATATTAGACAGCCCAATGGTTCATATAAAAGTTCAAAATATTATATTAACCATTGAGGTGTCAATTTTTTTTTAAATTAAATGCTGTAAAATTTTTTAAAAGTTAAAAAATTGTTAAATTTGCATTAGGATTTTGTTAAAAAAACTGCAAAAATCCTCGCTATCCTAAAATTAGTATGAAAAAACGGTAATAATTTTCAAAAAACGGTTCTGTTTCGACAGAATCGTTTTTATTTTGCGCTCCAATCAGATTTTAACAATCCAGATGAATCTTTTGCCGTTCATCATTTTTCATCCATCACCTAATAATATGTATCCAGATTTATCATACATCCTACACGACCTCTTCGGAACTGCTTTCGACAACTGGACTGCCACTGTCAAAACTTTTGGATTATTCCTCGCTTTGGCTTTCCTAACAGCCGCTTATTTGCTTTATCTGGAACTCAAACGCAAAGCAGAGCAAGGGCTTTTCGTTTCGCATCCTGTAAAAGATGAAAAAGGGGCTATCAAGCAAGCCTTTCCACACGACCGCGTAGGCGATACCACAATGGTAGCCGCTATTAGTGGCTTGCTCGGCGCGAAGATTTTCGCTATTTTGGAAAGTGCTGAAAATGTTGAAGCATTTTTCAAAGACCCGATTCACACTTTTTTCAGTGGTAGCGGCATTGCCATGTACGGCGGTCTGATAGGTGGCTTTATTGGCGTTTATTGGTTCGTGAAAAATAAATTAAAAATGAACCCTATTCACATGATGGATGCCGTAGCACCAGGTCTCATCATGGCTTATGCGGTGGGTCGCATCGGCTGTCAACTCTCGGGCGATGGCGATTGGGGTATCATAGCGAGCGCGCAACCGACTTGGTGGTTTTTACCCGATTGGATGTGGGCGTTCGACTATCCACGTAATGTGGTCAACTCTCAAGGTCATCCGCATGAGATTATTGCGGGCTTAACGGCTCAATACAACACACACTTAACCCCCTCAGTATATCCGACCCCTTTTTATGAAACCATTATGGCTTCGCTTATTGGGGCGTTCCTTTGGAGCGTTCGTAAAAAAATCAGAATACCCGGTATGTTGTTCATGATTTACTTGGTTTTGAACGGAATTGAACGCTTTTTCATAGAAAAAATAAGGGTCAATGATAAACTCCATGCATTTGGTTTGACCTTTACACAGGCTGAATTGATAGCTGTTTTATTGATTATCATTGGTACGGTAGTCGGTTTTATTTTATATCAAAAAGATAAAAAGGTTAAATCTTAGGAAGCCTTCAAGGCTTTTTAAGATCAGAATAAGCGGTCTAAAATCTAATGTCTAACTGTCTAATATCTCATTAAAGCCATGATTACAGAATTTCGTAAAGCCTATAATGCCGCCTTTACCAATGAAAAGTATGAGGCATTTCTGAATCATATTTATGGTTTGTATGACCACAAGCCCAATTTTCGCATCAGCGAAACGCCCGTTTTTATACCCGACGATTTTCGGGATAAACTCGTTCAGGCGTGTGAAGACATTGCGGATGTCATCAACCGACCTGATTTTAAGGCGATGACTGAGGGGGCAATCATGCCCGCGCATCGTGTGCCGAATGAAGATGCGCATTGCACTTTCCTCGTCGTGGACTTTGGGATTTGTGAAGAAGGCGGTCAATTAGTTCCTAAATTGATTGAATTACAAGGCTTTCCATCACTATATTTTTTTCAACAGGATTTGGCAGATACTTATAAAGCGCATTTCGATTTGCCCGAAAGCATGTCGCCGCTTTTTGCAGGCTTAAATACTGAGGGGTATTATGATTTGCTCAGAGACATCATGGTGGGTGATTCTCAACCTGAAAATGTCGTCTTATTGGAAGTAGAGCCTGAAAAGCAAAATACCCAAATTGATTTTTGGGCAACGGCTAAACGATTGGGCATCAAGGTTTTATGCTTGACAAAAGTTATTAAAGTAGGGCGACAGTTATTTTATGAGAACGAAAAAGGTGAGCAAATTCGCATTGAAAAAATATACAACCGAGTTATATTTGATGAACTCGATCGCCGCCCCGATTTGACTTTCGGTTTTAACTTTACCGACGACCTCGATGTGGAATGGATAGGGCATCCAAATTGGTTTTTCCGTATTTCTAAATATACAATGCCATTTTTTAAAAGTGCTTTCGTACCGAAAACCTATTTTTTGAATGAAACGGATGCCTCAAAATTAGATTTAACACAATTTGTTTTAAAACCACTGTTCTCATTTTCAGGGCAAGGCGTCAAAATAAAAGTCACTCAAGCGGATATTGACGAAGTGGTGGATAAAACGAACTGGATATTGCAGGAAAAAGTACATTACGCTCCCGCCCTTGAAACGCCGAGTGGACCGACTAAAATCGAAATTAGGATGCTGATGGTTTGGAAAAAAGAATGGGCGCGTCCGCTATTGGTGAATAATTTGATACGGTTGAGCAAGGGCGAAATGATAGGCGTTCGCTACAATAAAGATAAAGATTGGGTGGGTGCAAGCGTTGGATTATTTAATCCAATTTAGATTTAACAACTAAATCTTGATTTTTTTTGAAATTAATTTTGTTAACCGTTAAAAAATTGTAAATTTGCGCTCCAATTTTAAAAAAATTAGTTTAAAAGATAAATTTAAGATACAATGGCTCATCATCTTTCATCAAAGAAAAGAATCCGTCAAGAGGCTACGCGCCGTTTGAGAAACCGTTTTTACAAAAAAACGGCTCGTTCAGCTGTAAAAGTTCTTCGTTCATTGACTGTAAAAGCAGAAGCGGAAACGTTTTTGCCTAAAGTTATCAGCATGATCGATAGATTGGCTAAAAAGAACAACATCCATAAAAATAAAGCAGCTAACTTAAAAAGCGGTTTGACAGCGCACGTTGCTCACCTCGCTTAATAATTGAAAATTGAAAATTGAAAATGAGTAATTACAATTTTCAATTCTCCATTTTCAATTTTCAATTATTTAATGCATTTTAATATCCGTCCTGTGGCTATATGTTGCAGGACGGATTTTGTCGTTTATGATATTGGAACGGTTTTAGCCCATTAAGATTGGGCTTAATTTAAGCGACTATTACAACAAAATCTCACTTTCCCATGAATTATTTTTCAATGTTTAAGATACTGATTTTCAGTGTTTTATCTAATACTCTCTTAGCGCAAGCTGATTTTAAGGCAATGCCCAAAATCCCTTTGAAAACAACTTGGAAAAAAGGCGAATCCTATCAATACGAACTCAAAAAAGGCAAAACCAATTA
>JAYTON010000064.1:0-6101 GCA_043747725.1 Saprospiraceae bacterium | reverse complement strand
CCTACGAATCGAGAGCCATAAACGACATCGGCAAAGCCGTCTAATATCGGTTGGAGTAAAATATTGTACTCCTCCGGATCATATTCAAGGTCAGCGTCTTGAATGATGACATAATCGCCCGACGCATGGCGGATGCCTGTATGCAAAGCAGCACCTTTCCCTTGATTTTGTTCGTGTTTGAGGTATTGAATATTGAGTTCTGGATGAGTTTTGATATACCGTTGGATAGCCCCCTCAGTATCATCCGATGAACAGTCGTTGGTAATTATGATTTCTTTAGTCATGCCGCCGATGAGTTCCACGGCTTTTACGCGGTCGAGAATCAGGTGAATAGTGCGTTCCTCATTATAAGCAGGAATGACGATGGAAAGTTTTTTAATCATAAAAAAATGGCATTATTATCAAAAAATGTTCGCAAAGATACATTTTACAAGCAGTCAAAACGATATGAATTTAAAATTAAGATGAGCAAATTTTAAGATAATTAAAACAAATGCTTTAGAAATCTCTTTTATTTCCATAAAATCTCAGATTTTTACGGATTAAGTTCAATTTAGCGACCCCAGCTTGCTTCGTACCTCGCAATGACAATTTTTCATAAAATTTACTATTCAAACTCAATGTAAAATTATTATGTTTCAAAAAGACCTTTTTAACAATCAAACAGTGCTCGTTACAGGCGGTGGCACAGGCATCGGTTTTGAAATAGCCAAACAGTTCTTAAGCTATGGTGCAGAAGTATATATTGCCTCGCGCAAAAAAGAAAAACTCGAACAAGCGGTCATGCAACTCAAACCTTTTGGAGGCGTCAAAGCCTTCGTCTTGGATATTCGTGAAACAGAAAGCATTCATCATTTGGCAGATATGATAGATGCTCAAAGTGGCAAACTTGATATACTTATCAATAATGCAGGCGGTCAATTTCCTTCGCCAGCAGAAGCCATTACAGAAAATGGTTGGAAAGCGGTTATCAATACCAATTTGAATGGCACATGGTTCGTCACTCAGGAAATGGCGAAGCGATTTTTTTTCAGGCAGGAATCAGGTAGCATTGTGAATATTGTTTTAAATAATTTTAAAGGCTTTCCAGGTATGAGTCATTCGGCTGCCGCTCGTGCGGGTGTCATGAACCTTGCTCAAACGCTTGCTATCGAATGGGTGAGCAAAGGCATTACTGTCAATTGTGTTGCACCGGGTATTATTCAATCGTCGGGTTTAGAAAATTACCCCCCTCAGTTAGTAGAGAGTGTGGCAGCAAAAATACCGATGAAACGCTTCGGAACGTGCGAAGAAGTAGCTGAATTGACGCTTTTTCTCGCTGCTTCTAAGTATATCACAGGTGAAACGGTTTATATCGACGGTGGCAATCGCTTTTGGGGCGATATGTGGGAAATCAGTTAAATATGACTCCCCTGCTGCCACGCTCTGCTCGCAGTGACAATTCTCTTTTCACTGTTGGATATATCAAAAATTACATTTTTTTACTTAAAAAATGAATAAAATAAAACCAAATGCTGTATAAAAGTGTTACTTTTGCAGTTACGATTGGACTAAATCTAAATAAGATGATGAATTCTAATTTCATAAATGTAAATTATTGATTACTAAATTTTTATATAAATGAGCAAAAGATTAATTTATCTTGATAATAATGCGACTACGCCAGTTGACCCGCGCGTGATGGAAGCAATGATTCCTTATTTTACGCAAAATTTTGGCAATGCAGCGAGCCGCAACCACCCTTTCGGCTGGGTAGCAGAGGAAGGCGTCGATTACGCTCGTGAGCAAGTGGCTAAATTGATAGGTGCTGAAGATAAAGAAATTATTTTCACATCGGGTGCTACTGAGTCAATCAACCTCGCTTTGAAAGGCGCGTTTGAAATGTACGCGAAAAAAGGCAACCATATTATCACAGTAAAAACAGAGCATAAAGCGGTGTTGGATACGTGTAAGCACATTGAAAAAATGGGTGGCGAAGTCACTTATCTGGATGTGAAATACGATGCAACGATTGACCTTGCGGAGTTGGAAGCGGCTATCAAACCTAACACCATACTAATTTGTGTGATGTATGCCAATAATGAAACCGGTGTCATTCAGCCAATGAAAGAAATTGGTCAGATTTGTGAAAAACATGGTGTTCTTTTTATGTCAGATATCACTCAAGCAGCAGGTAAAATACCTATCAATGTGAAAGAATTGGGTATTCACTTGGCAGCTTTTACAGCGCATAAAATGTATGGACCTAAAGGCGTTGGTGCACTTTTCGTCAATCGCGTGAAGCCACGTGTAAAAGTAGTGGCTCAAGTAGATGGTGGTGGTCATGAGCGCGGTATGCGTTCGGGTACATTAAATGTTCCGGGAATCGTTGGCTTTGGCAAAGCTGCTGAAGTTGCTATGCAGGATATGCATAAAGATGCTGAACGCCTTAGTAAATTGCGTGATAAATTGCAAACAGCACTTATGGAGCAGCTTGAAGAAGTGACTATCAATGGCAATGTTAATAGCCGTATGCCTCACGTGACTAATATGTCGTTCAAACACGTAGAAGGTGAAGGCTTGATGATGACATTCAATCAAGAAATCGGCTTATCTTCTGGTTCTGCTTGTACATCGGCTTCTTTAGAGCCATCTTACGTATTGGTAGCAATGGGATTGGGCGATGATTTGGCGCATTCTTCATTGCGTTTTTCATTAGGTCGTTTTACAACAGAAGAAGATATTGACTATACAATAGGTGCTATTAGAGACGGCGTTAATCACATGCGCGACCTTAGTCCAATTTGGGAAATGTATAAAGAAGGAGTTGATTTGAACAATGTAGAGTGGAGCGCACATTAATGTAGATTTAGAACTTGTTTTCTAAATAAAATGTTAGTATATTTGACTTAGAATTAATCTAAATAATTATTTTAAAATATAAAGGCAATGGCATATTCAGAAAAAGTAATGGAGCATTTCCACAATCCACGCAATGTGGGCACGTTGGATAAAAGCAATAAAAACGTTGGTACGGGTCTTGTCGGTGCGCCTGAGTGCGGCGACGTCATGCGTCTTCAAATCGAAGTAGATGAAGAAAGTGGTGTCATTAAAGACGCTAAATTCAAAACTTTCGGTTGTGGTTCGGCTATCGCTTCTTCATCACTCGCGACTGAGTGGTTGAAAGGGAAATCACTCGATGAAGCCATGAAAATTGATAATATGGACATTGTGGAAGAATTGGCTTTGCCGCCTGTAAAAATCCACTGTTCAGTTCTTGCTGAAGATGCTATTAAAGCAGCTATCAAGGATTATCAACAAAAAAACGGTATTGAAGTAGCCGCTGAAGCGGTTGCACACTCATAAAATTCATAAAAATGATTTTCGTAGCAGATTCCGCTAAAGAAAAAATAGAAGAAATCCGTAAGCAAGAGCATTTGAGCCAACAACACTTCGTGCGTGTGAGCGTAGTGAGTGGTGGTTGCTCAGGCTTATCTTATAAAATGGATTTTGATGACCAGAATAAACCAAATGATCAAGTATTTGAGCATAACGGTGAAAAAGTAGTAACGGATTTGAAAAGTTTCCTTTACCTTTTCAATACAACACTTGAATTTTCAGGTGGCTTAGATGGTAAAGGCTTCGTGTTCAATAATCCGAATGCTGCTCGTACATGTGGCTGTGGTGAAAGTTTCGCAGTATAATTAATGAATTAATTCTACTCGTTCCAATAAATAAAAATCCGATGTCGTTAAACATCGGATTTTTTGTTTTTAAGCCATTTATACTGAGGGGGGTATGATAAGAAAATTGAATAATTTTACAAAAAAAAGCAGCGAGTAAAGTTATAAACTTCACCCGCTGCCTTCCTTATATTAAACAAGTCTTTAGAATTATTTCAATTCAAAATCGCTCTTGCCAGCAAGATAACCTTTATTATACACTTCAATTAGGTATTTACCTTTTGCAAGTGTAGCATTACCTTTTGAATCCCATGTCATACAAACATTTTGCATCTCGTTTTTAAAGGTAGATTTTGTAGTTGTTGTATATTGAACTTCTCTACCATCATTGAGTTTCAATACACCACCACCACCTGATGTTGTAGCAATAGCAACGCCTGTTGGGTCGATAACACGGATATAAAAAGTTTCGTCACCGCCTTCAATTACGCGGTTTTCAAGCGCATCGAAGCACCATTTCAAGCGATCGATATTTTTAGCTTGAGTTTTCTCTTTTTCTTTTCCTTTTTCAGAAACAGCATAACCAGTCGTAGCGATATTAGTGATACGTACTACTGAGCCAATTTCTGTTTTCTTAGCTAATACTGCTTTTTCTTGCTCAATCTTAGCTTTTTCCTGCTCGACAGCCGTTTTGGCGGTCATAACCATCTCTTTGTCAGCGCGTTCTTTTGTGAAATCTTCCTGCAACTTAGATTTCTCTGTTGTCAGTGTAGCCACATTTTCAGTTAAGTTTTTCTTGTCTTGCTCAAGAAGAGCAATTTGATCAACATAACCTTGAACGGTTGCTTTCATGCGAGACATCTCATTACGGGCTGAAGTCAAATCTTTTTTAACATTGATTAGACCTGAAATCTTGTCCTTCTGAGTAGTTAATTCTGCTTTTTGTTGATCAATCAAAGAATTGAGCTCGGTATTTTTACCTTTCATTTCTTCAAGTTGAGCCACAGCGTCTTTGTACTGCTGGTCAAGTTGCCCATTAAGGTCTTCCTCTTTTTTGAGTTCAACCTGAGTTGTTGTTAATTCTGTCTTTCTGCCGTTCAAACCTACAAAAGTAGCGATGTTTGTTAAAACAAGTGCCACGACAGCGGCGATTGCCCAAGGCAATAATTTTTTAGCTCTGTTGTCTGTTGAGCCATCTGAATAGTTCGTACTCATAACCAATTGTTTTTTTAATAATGGTTTTCGAATAATGTTTTTTACCTTAAATTGTGAACTTCAAAAAAAACGCCATATAACAAAACGTCATTTGGGTGTTCCACCGCAAATATAATTCGTCTGTTTTGGGAATTTTTAGAATTTGTAAAGTTTTTATTCGATACTAAGATTAATTTTGATTTAAAATACGATTAATAATTAGACACTGCGTTTTTAAAAAGTCACAATTAGATGTGGTAGTACAGGCGTAGAGTATTTTCTCATAAGTGTTGTAAATCCTTTAACTTGCTTTTTGTGTTACTTTTATTTGCAACTAAAGACGATAAAAAAACGCCTCCCTCAGTATTTTATTATTGCGCAGTACAGACTTTTTTAAACATTTTTTATTTAATAAAGTCTAAATCATTGATTTTAAATGCTTTACGATTGAATATTTTTTTTTACTAATTATTATAAAAACCCTAATTATCCTGAATTGCATCCTGAATTATAATTTTTAAAACTTAATTTATACGATATGCTGGATTTTATTGACATCACCAATGTCCTTTTTCTCGATATTGAAACCGTTCCCGGTAACGCTCAATATAGCGATCTCGATGAGACTTGGCAATACCTTTGGAAACATAAAGCCAAATCGATTTTGAAAAAATATGACGAAGAGGTGACAGACGAAGATGCTGCCACTTGCTACGACCGAGCTGGTATTTATGCCGAGTTCGGTAAAATTATTTGCATCTCCGTCGGCATATTTCGTCGCGATAAAGAGACAAAGGAACTTTCCGTTCGGTTAAAATCATTTGCTGACGATGATGAATCAGTTTTACTAAGGGAGTTTTCTGAGCTTTTGAATAAGCATTATAATTTCCCTGATCGCCATTTCCTTTGTGGTCATAATATTAAGGAGTTCGATATACCATATATTTGTCGCCGCTTGCTCGTCAATCAATTGCCGCCGCCTGCCTTATTGAATATTTCAGGTAAAAAGCCCTGGGAGACGAAGCACCTCTTGGATACGATGGAGCTTTGGAAATTCGGCGACAATAAATCATTCACTTCTGTTAAGTTGCTGGCAGCTATATTCGGCTTCCCTTCTCCCAAAGATGATATTGATGGCTCTGATGTAGCGCGTGTATATTATGAGGAAAAAGATTTGCCACGCATTGCTCGATATTGCGAAAAGGACGTGGTGGCTGTGATGCAACTCATGCTTAAATTTAAACG
>JAYTON010000063.1:0-15784 GCA_043747725.1 Saprospiraceae bacterium | reverse complement strand
AATAGGCTTTAGTCTTTCTTTCAACAGGCGATTCAGTAGCTTTCAGCGCAATAGTTTCCGCTACAACTTTCTTTTCGGGCATTTCAATATCTGATTTATAAGTGCCAGATGTGATAACAAGTGCTTCTTTACTGAGGGGGGGTGTTATAGTTGTAGCATTAGCTTTTGGAATGGTAGGCAATGGCTTCTTTTCAGTGGAAATAGAAGTGGTTCGAGTCAAAGGAACAGTCGTCGGTGCAGGTGGCGCATCAGATATACGCACGACATCGCCAATGCCATACTCGCTTTCCAATTCAGCTAAAACCTGCACGTCACTGGCGGCTTTGAATTTATATATTTCTGTGGTGTTGGCAAATACTTTATCGGTTTTAGTGCCTTTCACAGAGGTGGTTTGAGCGCTTACTATTGAAGCGTTTAAAATAAAAAAGTATAAAAGAAGAATAAATTGAGTTAAATACTGAGGGGGTTATCAGAGAGCGTTAAGTTATAGGCGTCTGAGCCACGCACGTCCGTATGAGATCCTAATTCGACTTTTACTCCCGGATTGTCTTTTAAAAAGACAGCTAATTTATCCAATACTTTAGCAGCATCAGGGCGAATTGCCCATTTATCAAAATCATAATAAATGTTCGGAATGATGAATTTTTTACCAATTTGAATAGAATCCAAGTCAATATTGCCTAAAAAATAGCCGATTTCATTGTTATGGCTCATTAAAGCCACCACTTCAGGTTGCCGAACGCCCATACCATCGATGCATAAAATGCAACCATTGATATTAACATAAGCCTCAATGCGGCGATTGATATAACTGCGTTTGCGTATCAAAACAGTATTTTGAAATAGGTGTTTTTATCAGACTCTACGCGATAGCGGTCTTTTTTAGGCACTGATAGTTGATAATGCCCATTGCCATCCGTTATTGATTGACCGATTGGCAGGAGCATTCTATCATCATAAACGACGATGACGGCATCTGGAATGGGGTTACCATTTTGCTCATTTTTCACAACGCCTTCAATACTGAGGGGTTGCTCGATGGAAGCATTGGCGGATGCTTTTAAAGTGGTGCTCTTATTTTGAGACAATAAGATAAATGGTGCGCAACAGACAAGCAGGGAGGATAAAATAAGGTGCTTCATTGGATTAATAA
Source organism: Saprospiraceae bacterium (assembly GCA_043747725.1). Classification (GTDB taxonomy): domain Bacteria; phylum Bacteroidota; class Bacteroidia; order Chitinophagales; family Saprospiraceae; genus JAAFJT01. The sequence continues at coordinate 14,631 of JAYTON010000063.1, read as the reverse complement.
ATTTTTGTGATAAAATGACACGTTTATAATTTTATACTTGGATGATATAAAAATGTGTCCTTGTTATACAAAAATCTATTTCCATTAAGCAATGGAGTAAAACGATTCAAAAGAAGTGTCTAAATGGAATAGTTCAATCGAAATTCTATACAAATATATCTGATTTTAACAGATAAGTCAATAGGTAAATATTAATTGAACTTTTTTTTATTATGGTATGATACTTCTTTTACACGATTAATTGACCGTTCCTGTCGTGTTGCGATTGTTCCACGTCAGACTCCTATCAGTGGCATCAACAGTGCCATTGAGGTTACAATCTTGAATTAAATAGCCTGTCAGATTGCGGATATTCCAAGTTTCACTTCTATCATTGGCATTGATGATATTATCGCCATTCACATCGCCTGCCCACAGGCATAATTTTCCATTGACATTTGTTAAAGCATTAGTACCATAAGTTGCCACGCTTGAAAAATCGAGTGTCAGAGGAGTTTCATTTAGTATTTGGGACACATTGGTCATCACGCTCAAATGGTTGCGATGTTTGATGGCTACATAATAATTATCAGTCGCCACATCATTGAAAAACAAAGGAGAAACTCCATCAGTTTCAACAATATCACCATCTTTTTGAAGCAAAGCACTGCGGGTTTGCAGGATGGTTGAAGGCGTCGTTTTATCGCGCAACTCTACTTTTACCCAATCAACAATCGCATCGTCCGTAGAGACTGTCAATACTGAGGGGTCTATTGTTTCAGTGCCGCCGTAAGGCGTTGTAATTGGAAAAGATGGCAGAGAGCGCAAAGCATCTGTCATCAAAGTACCATTGTATGCTCCTTGCAAAAAGGCTTTGGCTTTGAGTGTCAAACCTGCTCGATTGATGAATGTACCTGTGAAACAAGCATCCACCTTAGGCATATATTTCACTTTATGCGGAATAATGACTGTACCTGTGCAATTCGGCACTTTACCTTCTTCCCAATTGTGGCAATCCGCCCAATCATTAGAGCCACCGTTGCTGTTCCAAATAGAAACTGTTGTGCTTGAAGGCGAGCTGGCAACACTCATTACTGAGGGGGCAACATACGCCACATTCACAGTGCATTTTTGACCTAAATACGTAGCGGCTGTATTTCTCATTTTTATAGTAATCCAACGGGTCGTTGAATTACTGAATGAGCCTGTAATAGTAGCCGTGCTACCATTATTTGAATGCAATAAATTACCGTTTAAATCATAAAAATCAACCGTCAAACCATTGCCAACTGTATTTAATATTACCGTATAACTTATTGATGTAGAAGCATTTACATATATTTTACCGACGACTCTATCATTCGGTGAGTTATCAGGTGTGCGACCACCTTGACCCAATGATTGGCAATGGCTATCACCCAAATCATCGTCCATTTCCCATTCTTGTCGGGTTGTAGCAGAGAGCGTTGGAGTATAATTCAAATATGCCAACATATCCGCCACTGTTGCAAAAGGCGTATTGCTCGGCACAGGCGCCCAAACGGAATAACCATGCCCAAACACATTCGCTACACCATGATTCACGGCTTTGGTTTTGATATAAACCCGTTTATCACCTTGAACAGTTGAAGTTGTTGTACCGCTTGCCCCTGAATAATCCATGAGAATAGTGCCCGCTGGAAAATCAGAATCAATCCAAGTGTCTTTATCCGCGCTGTATTGGTCGTTGACGCCAATCACCGCTTTACCCGATCTTTCAAAAACTAAGTGGTCATTAGCCGAAGAACCGGGTGGAAAGTATGCCCCCGCTTCTGCACTTCTTACTTTATAACTCCCTTCTTTAAATTGGAGTTTTTGATGGCATTTTACCAAGTTTTCAATATCATTCCAAGTGGGTAAATCAGTGGTATTGGTTGGTTGATGCGTATATCTTTTACCCGTCGTGCCAAGGTTAAACAAGTCTTCAAAAAATACAATCGGATTGCCATCCATCGCCATAATCACGGCATAAGCTGCGGCTACACGCGGTTCACGCGGGTCAATATGCTTACCATTGCCACCCAATTCCTGACCTTCATCCCAACCTGTGGCATCGCCTAATGGTTTAGAGAAATTGCCTGTTGTAGCATCTAATTTAGGACGATAAGTGTCGTGACTGTTGACAAAAGGAAATGTGCGATGAACGCGGGCAACAGGTGAAGCATAATCATAATAGCGTTTCCCTTGTTGCAAACCGGGTAAATTGGCTAAATTGTAAGCCCCACTAATGTTATTAGCCACCATATCATAAAGGCTACCACCTGAACCATATGCCCGAAGATTGAAGTCGAAAGTACCTGTGTGTTCTTCATATCCATAGCTTAAACTGGGCTGAGCCATATTGGTGACGTACGCATCCAAATCGCTGGTTGTACCAATCCACTCACCTATATTTGTCATAGAATAACCACCGTTGGCAGCACCGAGATTGTATTTAGCAGTGCGTGTAGCATCCCGCTGAACGCCTAAATCAAAATGCTTAACGGCATCCCAACGCAAGCCATCTACACCCGTTTGTTTTTTAAACCATGACAACCAATTAATAGCACCATTGTACATATAATTCACACTTTGAGGCGGGTTAAAATAGCCGCGTACTGAGGGGTATCCTGCTGGCACACCCGAGGATGGAATATTAGAACTGGGTCCAAAAGAATTGGTGGAGTAATCTATATCAGGTCCAAAAAAAGCAGAGCAAATGTCACCTGTTGTGCAATTATTATTATCATTCGGATGGAAATTGCGATAGTTCTTTGACCAACGACCTTTCCGAGTCCAGTAATCATCTTGTGATTCGTCAATAGCGGGCGTTGCATAGCATGAATATCTGAAGTTTTTATACCCTGAATTGCTTTGAACGGAAAACGAATTAGGGTCAACGCCACCTGCTCCTGTCGTCGTACCTGCACCATCCACGTGATTGAGCACCACGTCTTGAATCACCTCAATCCCATTGGCGTGCATGACCGCAATCATACGTAGGAGTTCATCTTTAGTACCCATATTGGTTTGAACGGAAGGCGTTGGGCTGCCTTTTTGAAATTTATCCCCTAAATCATAATGATCCATCGGTCCGTAACCGACCCAATACGGTGCTTGATTTTTATAAGACGGTGGAATCCAAATAGCATTAAACCCCATGCCCTTTAATCGCGGCGCGAGTTCAGCCAAGTAATTAGCCCAACCATAAGGGAAGTTATTATTTTTATAATCCCACCAAAAGGCTTGGAAAACGATCTTCTTGACTTGGGTTGTTTGAGATTGGAGGGAAAAATGAGCAATGAGTAGGACAAGGAAAAGTGTAGTGATTCTTTTCATGAAAAAAGTCTTTACATGTGTTTGTTAATTAATTTTTCATACATTTAAAACCGAGTTTCCAAATAATACGGCAACATCTTACGCCAAGTATCCCAATCATGCGGCATATCATAGCCCCAAACATCCAATTCATGCGGAATGCCTTTAGCATCTAAGATTTTAGAAAAGCGGCGACTGGCTTCAGGTGTTTCATAAGCTCCACTGCCTGTTGAGATAAGTATTTTCTGAGCGTTTTTAATCTGCGATAAAAAAAATTCATCCGTCAAACGCGGCATATAATGTTCAGGCGAATTGAAATAGACATCATCATCGAAGAACCCCTCAGTATATGACGATAAATCGTAGCAACCACTCATTGCAATCACGCCATTAATCAAGTCTGGGCGTTTCAAAAACAAATTCATGGAATGTAATGCGCCGAAGCTCGCCCCACAAGTAATAATAGGGGTCGTTTCGTCCGAATGGGTTTTAATGTACGGTATGACTTCGTTGAAAATATACTCATTAAATTGTTTGTGCCTCAGGGCTTTGTGGTGCGGATGCATTTTTTGATTCATCCAACTTTCGGTGTTGATGCTGTTGATACTGAATATTTTCACTTTGCCTGCATCAATGTATTTTTCAAGGGCTTTAATCAATAAAAAACGCTCATATTCCAGATAATCAGCCGCCGCTGTCGGCACAAGCAAGAGCGCGAAGCCATAATGACCATAGGTGGCGATTTCCATGTATTTGTCCAAGCGTGGACTGTGCCAACCGTCGAGTTTCCTTTCCATTTTATTGAAATTTTAATAGGTAGATAAGATGGTTTTATTTAAAATTCATTGAACAATGCCATTTGTTCTTTGTTAAAAACAGTGAAAAATTTAACGATAGCAAAGATAAAATAACTTCCGATTTTTATCCAATATCTGAAATTAAAGCTGTACATCTGCAATGACTAACAACTAATAAACTATAACCAGTTTCTATGAATCAACGCGTCAACGATTTTCGCTCTTTACCCACGCATCCTTATAGTATTATGATGTACCTCCTTTTGGCAGGTTTGACAATGATATTTTTTGGACTTTCGGCTGCTTATCTCTACACTCGGGTCACAATGGGAGCAGTGCCTATCAAAATTCCTTTTCTTTTTATTGCGAATACGCTGGTGCTGACGGGCAGTAGTTGGATGCTGAAGCGCGCTAAAACGGCTTACAAAGCCGACGATACTGAGGGGTATCAACATTCCTTGTGGGGAACGTTTATTCTAACGCTTGTTTTTATGACGTTACAGTATGTGGGTTGGAATATGCTTTGGGCAGATAATCCGAATTTGAATAACAGTGTCATGGTGGATTATGTCTGGGCGATTTCTATTATTCATTTGCTGCACATCTTGGGTGGCTTACCTTTTTTTATCATTTTCATCATCACTGCTTATCGTCGCATGAAGGAACCCGTCAGTGTTTTGGTCTATTTCAGTGATCCGATAAAGCAATTGCGCTTGCGTTTACTCAGTCTCTATTGGCAATTTTTGGATTATCTGTGGTTGTATCTAATGGTGTTCTTTTGGGGCAATTATTTTATACAGTGAATATCGTTTGACAAATAATAGATGGGATATTTTTTTAAGACACATAGTTCATAGTAGAGCACATAGTTTTTGTCATTCAGTAGGAATCTAAACTATGTGCTCGAATGTGAATTATGTGTCATAAAAATATCGGTACTGCTTCAAAAAGTATGCTGTGTAAAAATAAGTGATTTGAATTTAAATTGTTTATGGCAAAGGCGACAATAAAATTGTGACTGCTGTTATCTTTTTTGCCATTTTTCTTTACTTTTGTACTCTCGCAATGAGGGCAAGTCACATGAATGAGTATTTCGCACATACTAATTCAATGTGGTTTCCCCCTTTTTGTTGATAAGAACCGCTCTTTGTTAAAAGAATAAAGCATACATTTTTGATCATTACTCCTCCTGCTTCGCTTGTTTGATGGCGTTGCAAAGTTCGTTGTAACCTTTGTCAAGGTGTGCCTTTGTCATCTCCGAGGTAACCGTCATCCTGATTCTGGTCTGTTTTCTGGCAACTGCCGGATAGGGCACCCCAACCGCCAATACACCATTCACGCCCATCATCTGTGCTGCATTTATCACGAGGTTGTGATTGCCCAAAATAATGGGAAAAATGGCGGTCTCCGCAGTGCCAATGTTGAAACCGCCCGCGAGGATTTTTGACTTGAAATACCGTATGTTTGTCCAAAGGTTTTCTCGCCGTTTTTTATCTGATTTGATGACCCGAATGGATTCAAGGGCCGCCGCCATAGATGGAATAAATGGTGCGGTGGTGAAAAAATAAGGTCGGCTGGCGAAGCGCAGGTAATTGATCAACTCCTTTTTCCCGGTCACGAACCCGCCGGTACTTCCAATTGACTTGCTTAAAGTGCCGACTAAAATATCGATGGTGTCTGATGACATGTTGAAATGATCGGTTATTCCTAAACCGTTTTTCCCTATGACTCCGAACGCATGCGCCTCGTCAACCATCAGTTTGCAACCGTATTTTTTGCATAGGCCAGATATATCAGGCAGGTTAGCAATGTCCCCGTCCATAGAATAGACCCCGTCAACGACCACGATTTTGTTGGCATATTGGCTGTTTGCCCGAACCATCGCTTTTTCAAGCGAACGCATATCGTTGTGCCGGAAAAACAGCTTGTTCCTGCTCTCTACTCCGTCCATGATACTCGCATGGGCGAACATGTCGACAATGGCAACGTCGTTGCTCCGCAAAAGAGCGGACAGCACACCAGTGTTGGCCATGAATCCAGTTGGATATACGAGTGCTTTTTCACATTCGAAAGTATCCGCAATTTCTTCTTCCAAGTCAACCTTGACTTTAGTTCGCCCTGTTGTGACACAAGAGGCACCCGAGCCTGCCCCGTAGGTTTCCAGTGCTTTTATTGCGGCAGCAATCACGCGAGGATGCTGGGTCATGTTAAGATAATCGTTCGAACCGAAATTCACCATGCGGACCACCTGGTTGACAGATGGCTCGAAAACATCCCTTTCAGTCGCCGCACCATTGAGTGCATATTTGCGGTTTGGGGTAAAGTTGTTTAGGTCGGCATCCTCATTGAAGTCATTAAAGATGGAAAACCTTTCATCGAGGCTTAATTTGTCCAGTCTCAAGTCAAACAATACCTCATACAAAGTATACTTCTTCGAGTCGATTTTTCCAAAATCCGAAAGATAGAAGTTCATTTCATCGGTCATTTGACCGGAAAGCGATTGGTAATTCATGATTTTTTTTTAATTTGGTGGAAAGATTTTAGTGAATTCAAATCTCGTTCAGTGCAATCATCCGGTTTTGGGCCGGGTCCCAGAGCTTAAGCCTTAAACAGGCTCTAACATCCCTCCAGTGAAGAGAGGTTCTTTTGACCTTTTGAAGCTTGGGAATCTGCTCCATAACTTCTGGCAAGCGGTAAAATGGGATGCTGCTATTGAGGTGATGGATATGGTGACAGCCAATATTACCAGTTACCCAGTTCATAAACCTCCCCATTTCTAAGAAGGAGGAGGACTCCAGTGCCGCCTTTTCGTAACTCCATTCATTTTTCTTCAGGAACACAACTTCTGGGAAATTATGCTGGGCATAGAAAAGATAGGACCCAATTGCGAACGATATGTTGAACGGTATAAAGAGCGTGAGCATATATGCCGCCATGCCTCCTGTCGAGAGCAGATAATATGCGAACCAGAAATGAACCAGTAAGGCTATAAAACAGTCATAATGCCTAGCCGAGCTTTTCATGAAAGGCTGGAGACACATACCATAAAGGAATATCGTGAAATAAGCTAGGAGAATAGTGGCCGGATGCCGTGCCGCCAGATAGCAAAATCGGGTCTTTTTGTCCGAGGCCAAGTATTGTGCTTTGGTCATTATTGGGTAGGGGCCAATGTCCCCGTTGACTAGTCTTGAGTTATGTTTGTGGTGGTGGTTGTGCGAGCGTTTCCAGATGCTGACTGGCGCCAGCGTGAACAGGCCAAACAGCCAGAAGATCACTTGTGCCCACTTTGATCGATAAAGAATTGCATTGTGCAAGAAATCATGGTAAATCACGAACATCCGCACAAATACGAAGGGAGTTGTAAAGCTGAAAACCAGCCTTATGTAAATATTAGACCCAAAAGCACTGCCAACAAACAACAAGATTAACAACAAAAGTGTACTCGCAGTATATAACCAGCTTTTGGCTCTATCCTCGACTGCAAATTCCCGAATGGCAATGATTATCCCTCTTTCTGAATGGTCGCAATCTGCCTCTGTGGGTTTTTGCAATTCTAATGAGGTGTTTTTTTGAGTGTGTCTGAGTAGGGGTTTAGTTTTATACATTGAGGTTCTTTTTGGAAATACTTAATTATAGTTCGGGTTTCGCAGACATGGTTGCCCACCAGTCTTCTTTGTTCCCATCTCGGTGTTCAGAAACTTAGCGCATCTTTTCAACAGCAGTTTTTCTAACCTCCGAGTGTTCCCATAAAAATACCAAGATTCTGCTCAGCCCGCCCTGCCAATGTAAATTCGGTTTGATCTAATGTAAATTCGGTTTGATTTAATGTAAATTTGGCAAAACTCCCTTTGTCTTTTACCTGCCACATCACTTTGTCTAGAAGGCTACGATTTCCGCTTTTTTACTTTTTTTGCCGATTGGACTGCCTAGTTAGTTCTATCCTTATTTCAGCCCAAGTCTTTTTGTTCAAAATCGAACACTTTCAGTTCAGTTCCGGACATTGTTTTTAATAAAATCACTTTAAAACACTGATTATCAATTCATTAAATAATCGCAAATGACTTGGGCATAGTGTTTTACTAAAAAAAAATATCTACAACGGTTATAATTTCTACCATTTCGTTCAAAATTATGTCTATATCAGTTATAATTTCTACTTTTTCGTTCAAAATTATTACCATTTTATTGAAAATAATAGGCAATTGATTAATAATTATGCTTATCTTTTCTTCAAAAAACCGTTTAATTCATCCCATTTGAAAAATATTTTTACTCTTTCCCCATTAATGTTTCCATACAATCTCGCTTGACTGGGATAAAACTGGATACCCTTGGGGAATATAAAAAAGTCATTTTTCATTGTTTCAAAATACTTATCTGAATTCGAACAATCTATATTAGCATCTTTCAAATCCCGCAGCTTATCTATTTAATCAAAACCATGACGGACCCAAATGAGAATTTAATGACCGTCCGCTTTCAGCTATTCAGATGCTGCCTGCCATTTTTAGCAACGTTGGCATGGGTTTATGGGGTTAATGTGCTAAAAGAATTGGATATTGGCTTATGAAACCTATTTAAAGAATGGTTCTGACGGCCAAATTACCAATAATGCTGTGAATAAAACATCTTTACCTGCTACCAAACTTAATCACGATCGATTTGAAAAAAGCTTTAATGGCGTCCCTTTATTCACTGGTAAAATAGCGGTTAGGAATGGTCGGATAGGAGAAATAGGAATTTCCAATATGCAAGGCATTTATAACAAATTTCAAAAAGATGGTTTAACTTTGGATAAAAAAAAGAGCCATAAAAGTATGGGCTATTGATTTTAATACTACATTGCCTAAGATTAATACGGCTATCAACACCGAATGGGCATGGGTGAATGTGGATGTACCTGAAACGTTTACTCAGCAATTTGGCAATAAATAACAAGGCGGTTTTATTGATATAGTGCTACCCATTTTAAAACGCTCCATGTTAGGTTTTGACAAAGCCGTTTTAAATATCGTTTGTCGCTTAGAATATGTGGATTGGAATGTCGGCAAGTTTAAAGAAACAAGCGACAATATCAGCGATGATATTTGGGCAATTGTTCCGGCTATCAGTTTCCGACCTTCGCCTCACACTGTTTTAAGGTTAAATTATCGCTATCAATCGCAGACAGATATATTTGGTAATCCACCGGCTTTGACGGCAGGTTTTCCATTCGGTATTTCGAGCTACTTTTAAAATATAATTTATGTCAACAAAAAAGACAATCGGCAAATTTATTCAACAGTTGCACCCATTGCACCGAGTGCTTATCAGCTTGGGCTTATCCGCCATCACTTTTTTTTGTCTTCAAAATACAAGTCTCCAACAATTGGTTATGCTCGTGATAGTTTGGGATGTGTATGCCTTATCGTACTGCACCACCAGTTGGATTGTTTTTTTCGCCCGTACATGCGAACAGATACGGAAGCACGCAAGGGAGGAAGATGGGAGTCGAATATTTGTCTATTTTGTTATTTTGTTATCTTCTTTTGCCAGCCTTTTTACTGTATTGTTGCTCATTAGTTCTGATAATTTGAAGGATACATCTCCATATATTTATGTGCCGGTAGCGATTTTGGGTATTTTGCTTTCATGGATGATGGTGCATATCTCATTTACATTTCACTACGCGCATTTATATTATGATGACGATGAAGACGGTAATGAACATAAACACGCGGGCGGTTTGGATTTTCCGAATGAAACCAAACCCGATTATTTAGATTTTGCCTATTTTTCCTTTATCATCGGTATGACTTTTCAAGTCTCCGATGTAGAAATTACTTCTCGAAAACTGAGAAGAATCGTCTTGCTACACAGTCTTTTATCATTTGGTTTGAATACTTTCGTTGTGGCTTTGATGATTAATTTGATTGCGGGCTTGAAAAAATAGGTAATGGGCAATGGATTGCTCATTGTCCATTTTATTCAAAATACTGAGGGGGTGTCCTATCGCATACTAATCATTGCCTATTACCTATTACTCATTGCCTATTAAAAAAATGAGCCGATTAAGTACTCGTAATCAAAGTTAAGCTATCGGCTTGGTTGCTATTGGCATTCCAGCGTTGGAAATGGGGTACATATTCTCCTGTCTTTTTATCGAAAGTGAATTGTAAATAAGCGTATATAATTTCTAACTTAACACTCGCTGATGTCCATTCAAAAAGCGGAATCCATGAGCCTGTGTTGAAATACCAATGACCATCCCATTGTTTTTGCTCGGCATTGTGCGTGTGTCCGAACACGACAAATTTGTATTGAGGATTATCTTTTATAATATTTTGAGCAAATTCTGACAAGCCAGCGACGGAAAACCCTAAAATTGAGGATAAACGCCCTAAAAAGTAAGACAAAATCAAAATGCTGAGTTTCTGAATGATACTCATAAAAGTCCCTGCCGCTCCCCCACTACTCGACAAATGCACATGACTCATGAATAGCCAAATGACTACTCCGACAGGCAAACCAATCACCAACAAAGCCACCGCTAAATGCTTGAAAAAGTAGTAATAATAGTTTTTTTGAATGGTAATAATGGTCAACCAAAGGTGTCTAAACAGCGTCTCTACTGCCAAAGGAAATCGCTCACGGAAAAGCATGGGTAAGATTTTTTCACGTGGTCGAATATTATCCACATACGGATATGCTAATTCAATGCGGTTGATTAAATACCGATTGAAGAAAGAACCGAAAGGCAAATTCAACTCATAAGGATCTTTTTTAAGCGTCGGATTGCCAATGACTTTAGTCATGCGCTCGTATTGATGCCCATGTTCGATATAAATTTGGTCATTCACGATTAGAGCACTGTCTAAGAAGTAAATTTTATCAGTCATGTGTTTTTCATAGGCTTCTTCGATGGTGATGTCATTTTGATTGGTCATTTCCTCAGCTAAAAGGGCGCGTAGATAATGCCTTACATTCATCCAATACCATTCAAGGTCGTGATTGCCTTTGATAATCACCACTTGATTGCCATCAAAAAGCCATTGTGCCAAGCGGTCGAATAATTCAGGATGCCCGGTTCTACATTTCAACAATTTCCAGATGGTTTTATAGTCAGTTGTTTTCAGTCCGTAGGTTCTTTCTTTTTTATCAATCGCATCTTGTAAGTCTTGAATAGATTTCTCAATGCCTACTTTTACCAATGCCTTTTGCCAATTTTTAAAATCTTGTTCCGAATCAGGTACAGACCGAACGCGTAGAAAATCAATGAAATCGCCATTGATAACCAATATTTTAGGCGTTTTATTAGCCATATCCAAGCTATCCACGAAGCGCACGAAGACATTATCCGTCATGAAATTTTCAGTGCCATTGAAATTGCCGGAATTATCTCGCCCTTCGGCAATATGAAAATCGCTGACGATGATAATGTCTTCAGTTTTATTGGTTAAGTATATATTGAAGTCATAAGGGCTTTGCGTTTCGATGGTAGTGAGTAGCGATATGTGATTTTCCATTGGTTGTGTTTTAATGACTTAGAGAAATTGAAAATTCAGTGTTTTTTTGTTTCCCCCCTAACCCCCAAGGGAGAACACCTGAGGAAGTAATGTAGAATAAGAGCTAAAATGTTCCATACTTCCAAAGCGTTCCTCCTTGGGGGTTAGGGGGAACGCTTAAAATTGCCTTCCAATGCTAAATACTGAGGGGGTGTCTCCTCCCTCTAAACGCTCTTTAATATCTGCTTCACAGCCATCGAGCTCATCGCCATAATTGTCCATTGCGGATTAATGGTTAAACTTGTAGGGAATAAGGAGGCATCTGCTACAAAAACATTGTCAAAACCTTTGACATTGAAGTTTTCAGTCACGACTCTTTTATTACCCAACAAACTGTTGTTTGCTGCCATACTATTGCCGCCTTGCGGATGCGCGGTGCTGATAGCCACATCGTTCAAGCGCAAAGGATAATCATTAAAAGATTGAATAAAATCATCCACATCTTTTTTATTCGTCAAATCAAGGACAACGCCTGGCTTTGTCGGCAAAAAGGCTTTAATCGCTCCAGCATCTCGACCCAATTTAATGAGCGTTGTGATGCCATATTTAAGATTCGGTACATCATGTTCTTGACCCAATGTCCAGGTGAATGGCTGACCATTGATGACATCCGGTTTCTTTTGAATGACGCCATTCGGTTCAGAACCGACCAAGCAACCAAAGTTGACCAAGTGCCGATAACGGCTCATAATCTCCAATCGCCGATTAAAAATAAAAGGCACATTCGACAAAGCAAAAGCTGCCGGCGGATTGAAATACGTTTCAAAAGCCGCTTTTGAATCGGGTGCTAATGCGCCCAATGTAATTTGATCGCCATCAAATGCTTTCAAATCATCTTCAAATTCAAAAGCTAAAGGGATAGCAAAATTGCAACTCATATTTTCACCGATATGTGCATTGGGTACTTCGCTGCGCATTAAAAAATGGCTGCTCGCAATCACGCCCCCTGCAACAATCACTGCTTTATTCACTTTGACTTTATATAAATCACCATTATTGGTTCTCAATAAAACATACTCCGCTTTTTTACCATCGGCTGTTGGCATAAAACGGACGGCTGTCATGTTTGAAAGGACATTCACGCCGCGCGATTCTGCCCAAGGAATATACGTTTCCAGCATGGAGCGTTTGCGCATTCTTTTATTGCCAAGATTCCAACTCCCATCGCCAAATGTATTGATATGATTCACTGAAACTGTCAACGCATCGTTGTTCATCGGTTTTTGGAGTTCTGATGTCCCATCTACTGAGGGGGTGTCCATTTTATCTTTATCGGGCTTCAATTGCTGATCAGGTAGTAGAGTTTTATTTAAAGACTTGATGCCAACCATGAATTTCTCTTGAACCAATTGATTTATACCGTTCGCACCCAAAGGTTTGATGTCTATTTCTTCTGCGATGCGGTCATATTCTTCATCCAATGTTGTCAAATCAATGCCGTAGTTGTCTGTCCAATCTTGTTTGACGCTCTCAGGCATTTTGAAACAAACAGCATTGTTAATAACTGTTGTGCCGCCGACACATTCGCCTTGTAAAAGCGTCATATTGTACAGTTTGGCTTGTTGCAAACCACCTTCTTTATACACTTTCTGCATCATCATAATCTCATTGTCTTGAAAATCCTGCAAAGGTTGATAGCGATTGCCGCGTTCAATCACATATATTTTAGAAGGGTCTTCTACTTCACACGCCAAGCGATATGCTGCCACAGCCCCACCTGCACCTGAGCCGATAATCAGATAATCAACAGAATCAGGAATAGTCGGCTCGCCAACAATCGTCGTTACGCGCGCAGCCACTATGCGACCATCCCCTTCAATAATGGGTTTCCAATTTAATGCATCTTTTTCATCTTTTGGCAAAGCGGCTACTTGCTCAAAAGGCGGTGGGCATTTGGCATAATCGCCTTGAGTGCGGTCGCGCGCATCTACAGGTACAAAGCCGATATTGTGGCGCACATTATTGTTGCAATAATAAGCAAACATGACTATAATATTGGTTGCCAAACCCATTTGTTGAGCAATATTGGCAATACCGGGTATGAGGGCTTTAGCCCGTTCCCATTCATTTCTAAAAACATAGCGGCGCAGGTAATACCTTTGTTCATCTCGACTCAATGTAGATAAAGGTGGGCGTAAACCATAGATAACGGGTAAATATTCCATCAAAGCAAAAGGCAAATTGAGCAAACCACGCTTTCGCCCATGAATGCCGCCGACATATAAATCAACAGATTTCAAGACCGATGCATTCGTTTGATTATCACTTTCAAAAAAAGCATGGGTCATGCCGACGATAACATTGGCTGCGGCAGGGCTGAGATTATTGAGGCTATAATCAATGCGGAAATACAATTTACGGAACAATAATAACAAACTCGCAATAGAAATATTAAATATTGCCAATAAAACATAATACCAATCCGCACTGAAAAAAGTAAGTTGACGGGTTTCAAAAAGCACCGTACCTTTTGCATCGCCCAATAAAATCCAAAGCAATGCAATAAAGCCAGACAGCAATAAAGGCACTATTATCACCCCGAACAAATGTTGCCTTAGTCTAAAATGATTGATGAGAATAAAAGAAATAAAAGCCAATGTACCATAAAAAGTCAGTGTATTGCCAATCATCGGATCAGGGAAACCATAGACGCCACTCAAGCCCGACACCCCCTCAGTAAAAAGCCTTAAACCAAGGATTCCAAGCATTATTGAAGCAAATAAGACACTTAATCCTATAAAAAGATAGCGGGTAAGCGTGGTGGGCACTGAGAAATAAATTGGAAAATCATGTTCCGCATCATATGGTTGGCGGTATTTTTTTGATTGAACCATGATCAAAATAAAGGTCGCAATCATAGCCCCATCTACAATGCCGGAGGTCAAAAGAAAATCTACATTATTCACTTCAAAAGGTTTTAACAAATAAAAACCAATGGAGTAAACGGTGGAAACACCATGCCCGACTGCTAAACA
>JAYTON010000062.1:0-4055 GCA_043747725.1 Saprospiraceae bacterium | reverse complement strand
TTTACTGATAATTAAGATTGTACGTAATAGTTGCTGTGAAAAGGGTTGGGTAGTAAGGCAATTGAATGTCGTAATTGTGCCTTGAAAGTTTAGTTTAGATGTTGACTAGACGCCAAGTGTAGCCCACAATCACACCATAATTGGGTGATTTTGGAGACTGATATCATCTTATAAAACTCAATGGGTTAGAAGTAAAACTTAATGCAACATAAAACATTATTACAACAATTAGGGTTTAGCCCAAAAGAAAACTCAACTGGCATATTTCATAAAAAATATGCGGGTGCTGGTGGTTATACCATTGAAGTTGATTTTGATAATGAAAAATTCAATTACGGTAAATTGATAACTTGCGATAGTAAGACTACACAAAACTTTTCCCAAGCAGAGAATTGGGTAATTTTAGAGTGTGTTAATCGTTTGTTAGAAAAAGGCTATCAACCTAAAAATATCAAATTAGAAAAAACATGGGCTACTGGGCATGGGACAAGTGGTAGATTAGATGTCCTTGTCACCCACGACGATGGGTCAGCTTATATGATGATTGAATGCAAGACCTTTGGCGCAGAATTTGATAAGGAATACAAAAAGACTTTAACGAATGGTGGTCAGTTATTTACTTATTTCCAACAAGATAAGCATGCTGACGTACTAATGCTGTATGCATCTGAGCTAGATAATAAGAACACTATTAAGTATCGAAATGAAATCGTAAAAATTGAAGACGATTATCGAGAAACCAGCAATGTTAAAGATTTTTACGACCGGTGGAGCAAGCTCACAAAAAACAACGGTGTGTTTGAGGCGTGGGTTAAACCTTACGATTTTCAAAGCAAAGCACTAACACCGAAAAATTTAAAAGATATAACACAAGAAGATAGCGGATTTATCTTTAATCAATTTTTAGAAATATTACGGCACAACGTTGTAAGTGATAAGCCGAATGCTTTTAACAAAATATTTACTTTGTTCCTTTGTAAAATTTATGATGAGAAAACAACCAAGCCAAACGACGAGTTAGCTTTTCAGTGGTTTTATACACCTTTCAAATATGAGGGTATTTCATACCCGCCAGATGATAATATTTCTTTCCAGAAGCGCTTAACTGACCTCTACAAAAAAGGTATGAAAGCCTTTTTAGAAAAAGACGTCACTGATATTTCCGATGCAGAATTCGAAATAAAATATGCTGCTTTAGATGAAAAAGTACGTAATTTGGTATTAAACGAACTAACCGAAATTCGATTAAAGAAAAACAATGAGTTTGCGATTAAAGAAGTATTTGATGATGACTCATTTAATGAAAACGCTAAAGTTGTAAAAGAAGTTGTTGAGCTTTTACAGGGCTTTAAAATCCGCTATACCAAAAAGCAACAGTATCTTAGTGATTTTTTTGAGCTTTTGCTTACCACAGGCCTCAAACAAGAATCGGGTCAATTTTTTACCCCTGTACCAATTGCTCAATTTATTATTAAAAGCTTACCTTTAAATGCGATTGTTGAGCGAAAGTTAAACGCTGGGGAAAAAGATAACCTGCTTCCAACGGTTATAGACTATGCGGCGGGTAGCGGGCATTTTATTACTGAAAGTATGCATGAGATTCAGCGTATTATTGATAATACAATACCTGATAACTTTATCGACAGCACTGCAAAAAAAATAAAAAATTGGAAAGAAGATCACTTCGATTGGGCCTTGCAATATGTGTACGGTATAGAAAAAGATTACCGATTAGTTAAGGTTGGTAAAGTTGGTTGCTACTTACATGGCGATGGATTGGCTCAAGTAATTCACGGAGATGGCTTAGCTAATTTCACCAATGCGGCAGACTATAAAGGCGTGCTGAAAAAAAGTGATAAAGATTTCCCAAAAGAAAACAAACAGTTTGATGTATTAGTATCAAACCCACCATATTCTGTGGCTGCATTTAAAAATAATGCTCGTAAATATTACACAGAAATTGATTTTAACCTCTACGAAAAACTTACTGACCAAAGTAGTGAAATTGAGTGCTTATTTATTGAGCGCATGCAGCAACTACTAAAAGACGGTGGCTTAGCGGGGGTGATTTTACCAAGCAGTATTTTAAGTAATACGGGCATTTATACCGCTACCCGCGAAATTATTTTGCAGTATTTTGAAATCATTGCTATTACAGAGCTCGGCGGTAATACTTTTATGGCGACAGGCACTAATACCGTTGTACTATTTTTACGCCGCCGCAATAACTATGACAGCATCAATATTCGCGCATCTGTAGGTAAAGCCATCGCAGATGTTAAAGATGTCACGCTTAACGGCATAGAAAAAGCTATTAGTCAGTATGTGGCTCATGTGTGGGATGGAATAACTTACGGCGATTATCAATCGCTACTGCAAAAAAAGCCTAACGAAGCAGTGACACAGCATGAAATTTATCAGGAGTACTTCAAGTGGAAGGCTGATAAAAAACTCACCGATTCTGCGTGGTGGAACAAGATTATTGAGTTAGAAACTGAAAAACTATTTTATTTTGTGCTGGCCTATCCGCAAACAGTTGTTTTAGTAAAAACAGGTGAGAAAAATAAAGAAAAACAATTTTTGGGCTATGAGTTTAGCAATAGGCGTGGTGATGAGGGCATACATCCAATTCAGCGAGCTAAAAGTATTGATGAGTGCACAAGCTTATTTGATGCCGAAGTGTTTGATAATCCCGAAAAAGCCAGTACTTACATTTATCAGGCTTTCACAGGCGACTATTCATCACCAATACACAAAAGTCTTTTAAACAATATTAGTCGAATCAAGTTAGTGGACATGTTGACTTTTGATAGGTCAGTATTTGAAAAAAATATATCTACTAACGTTAAAAAAAAAGTAACCATTGATACCAAATGGGATTTGGTAAAGCTTGGTGAAGTTGCAGAGATTTTAAATGGTGGAACACCTGATACTAAAATTTCTGCATATTGGGATGGTGAAATAAACTGGGCTACCTTAGTAGATACAAAAAACAAATATCTATACGAAACACAAAGAAAAATTACTCCTGCAGGAGTTAAAAACAGCAGTGCCGTCTTGCTGCCTGTCAATACTGTAATATTTTCTTCTAGGGCAACCATAGGTGATTTATCAATAGCTAAAGTAGAAACTTGCACTAATCAAGGCTATAAAAACTTTGTTTGTAATGCCAATAAAATTCACCACGAGTATTTGTACTATATGCTGAACCACCAAAAAGCTAACATTGCAAGTTTAGCGTCGGGCATGACATATCCAGAAATATCTAAGGCTCTGATTTCCAATTTTAAAATTCCACTTCCGCCTCTAGTCATTCAACAAAAAATTATTAATGAAATTGCTGCGTTAGAAGCAGCTGAGCAAGAAATAAAAGTGATGACTGATGAGCTCAGATTACAATCTTTCAGTCTAATCGAGGGTTCGAGTGTCGGAAAAATTTCAGACTTATGCACCATGTCTAATAAAAAAATAAATCCGCAAGAATTCCCACAGAAAAAATTTGTTTGTATTGGACTTGAAAATATTGAAAGTGCTACAGGCAAGCTAATCGGTAAGCCATCCGTACATGGAAGTGATATTTTATCTGTAAAAAATACTTTTTCAAAAGGTGACGTGCTGTATGGAAAACTCCGACCATACTTAAATAAAGCTGTGGCTGTCGACTTTGATGGAATTTGCTCGACCGACATTTTGGTTCTAAAAACAACCTATCCAAAGACTTTAAACTACATTCTTTTGTCACAAAGCGTGGTTAACCAGACTCAAAATTTAACTAGTGGGATTAACTTACCTAGAATCAAACCAGACGCATTTATGAATATCAAAATATCGTTTCCTGAATCCATCAAACTTAGTGAAATTGAAGGTCAATTATCCGCTATTGAATTTAAGGTTACTGCACTTGAAAGCAAGTTAGCTGATATTCCAGCTCAAAAAGTTATACTTTTAAATAAGTTTCTAAACTAAACTTTCAAGGCACAATTACGACATTCAATTGCCTTACTACCCAACCCTTTTCACAGCAACTATTACGTACAATCTTAATTATCAGTAAA